>NZ_JAEQCB010000049.1:0-25903 GCF_020738785.1 Microcoleus sp. PH2017_05_CCC_O_A
GAGCGTGAATCACCCTTCTGATATTTGACACTAAATATTTGACGCTGATATTTCACGAAAATGGTAAAATGCGATCGCCCTAGCAAGTTGCATTTAAATATGTTACTGACTTGATACAGTAAAGTGACAATGCTAAAAACCGAGCCACTCCAAGGTCAATCCTGAACCATGAGACTAGACGAAGCCGTAGAATTTGCCGAAAACCCAGAGCCACGGTGTCCCTGCGTCCTCCTGCTGGACACCTCCGGCTCCATGCAAGGCGCACCCATAGACGCTTTGAATGAGGGGCTGGAAGTTTTTAGGAATGACTTAATTAAAGATGAACTAGCTAAAAAGCGAGTCGAAGTCGCAATTATTTCCTTTGACAATAATATCAAAGTCGTGCAAGACTTCGTGACCGCCGATCAGTTCGAGACACCGCTGCTGACAGCCCAAGGACAAACCCACATGGGCGCCGGCATTCAGCTAGCACTAGACACCATTGCAGCCCGCAAATCCGAATACCGCAACAACGGCATTACCTATTACCGCCCGTGGGTATTTATGATTACCGACGGCGAACCTCAAGGCGAATCGGACGATGTTGTGGAAATCGCAGCACAGCGGATCAAAGAGGAAGAAACTAACAAGCGCGTGGCTTTTTTTGCAGTCGGTGTGGAAGGTGCGAATATCTCCCGTCTCGCGGAAATTGTCGATCGCACTCCTGTAAAATTGAAAGGATTAGACTTTCGAGAGATGTTCATTTGGCTGTCGGCTAGTATGCAGAGAGTTTCTCACTCAAAAATTGACGAACAAGTCGCACTTCCACCGCCCGGATGGGGAACTGTTTAGTCAGTTGGCAGTTTGCAGTTGGCAGTTTGCATCAGTCATTGGTAAGGTGCGAAGTGCTTACAATGAATTGGGAGAATCTCAATTTTGCTTTAAAAGTGCGAGCGTCCCCGCTCGCTTGGTTATAGAAGCGAGCGGGGACGATCGCTTGGTTATAGAAGCGAGCGGGGACGATCGCTTGGTTATAGAAGCGAGCGGGGACGCTCGCACTACTACATAAAAATGCTTTTTACAACAATGAGATGCTCCCAATAAATTTCCATAGTTTTGAATTTACGAAGTTTTGAATACAAGAGTTATTAATGGATAATTCATTATTTAATTGGCAAGTTGTAGCCGCATCGGTGACTGGTACGAGCCACGAAAAACGATCGCAACCCTGTCAAGATGCCCACTGTTGGCGCGTCTTGTCTAACGGTGTTTTGGTAGCAGCGGTAGCTGACGGCGCGGGTTCGGCTGCACTGGCAGAAGTGGGGGCAAAAATTGCTGTGGAAGCGGTTGTGGAAACGATTTGTCAACAGGATTTGCAGCCTGAAAGTGACGAGGAATGGCAGGTATTTTTCACAGCATCCCTGCAAGTTGCGCGGGCGGCTGTGGAAGCGGAAGCTGCAACCCGGGAAGTGGCGGCGAGGGATTTAGCTTGCACTTTAATTGCGGTTGTGGCTACGCCGGAATTGATCGCGGTTGCTCAAATTGGCGATGGTGCGGCGGTGGCGGGCGATAGTGCGGGAAATGCGATCGCCCTGACAATACCACCCTGCGGTGAATATATCAATGAAACCATATTTTTGATTTCGCCAAATGCGATCGAAACAGCGCAATTTCAGGTAATGCGGGAACCCCTGCGGCACTTGGCTGTGTTTTCCGACGGCTTGCAAATGCTCGCTCTCAAAATCCCGGAAGGTACGCCCCACGGGCCGTTTTTTGCACCTTTGTTTCGGTTTTCGGGCACGGCGAAGGAAGATGCGGATGCCAAAGAGCAATTAGAGTCGTTTTTGCGATCGCCCCGCGTGTGCGATCGCACCGATGATGACTTAACATTATTGTTAGCAACTTTTTCGAGTTCGGAGGCACAGGACAATTAAAAATAAACATATTGAAAAAGCCAACATCCATCTGCGTCAATCGGCATTTATCTGCGGTAAAAAATTCCCGATTCTGAATTTGGCAACAAGTCTAATCGCTTCAAATGAATGAGCGGCGAAAATTTGGTGCGCTTCTATAATAAAATCGAGGTGTCAACAATTCTGGTTTAATCTGTACAGTAGGTCGTCACTTGCAAGCACAAGAGATTAAGGATAAGCTCAACTCCCTAATTAGCGAAGCAGATCTTATAGATCCGAGTTTGGCGAGAAGATTGGATGAAATCAATCGCTGGGTGAAAGATGTCAAACCCGGTTCGCTAACTGCTAAGAAATTTGTGCTGGCTTTTTTGCTACAGCTTATGCGAGATTCTCAGGTTTGGCTGGCGCTTCAATCCCTATCTTCGGAAAGAGATCGAGAAACGGCGTTTGAGTCAATGACTCCGGGCGAAAGGTATTGGTACGGCTATCTATTTCCTAAATGGCTGAGTGAAAACGATCGCAAATTTTACATCTGGAAACAAAAACTCAAGGCGGGTAAATTCGATCCGGCTGACGATCGCGTCATTCGTGCGATCGCCGCCCGGATAGTCGAACGCCAAGGCAGTGTTTTGTATCGCTATGTAGCAGATCTTTCTATGGCTACCGATTCGATCGTCAGCAACCGCCAACAGCAGCCCCTGTGCATTCAAGTCACTACTCTTTCTGATGAATTTTCTCAACAAAAATATGAAAATTGGCAACAAACTCTTCGAGGTTGGGGGATTGACAGAGGACTATTTTTAAGTTATGATACAAAAGATGCAAATTTCCTGAACCAGTTAGTTAACATTGCATTATATAATAGTGATAATTTGCCCGCAGGTCGCTACCTCAAATTCCCATAAATTCACCCGATCTGCTGCTGAGAATAGTTCGACTGCTCAAAATTCGGTGAACAAGAAATTTTGAATAACTCGCATATTGCAGAATTTTAGACAATGCCACCAACTTAATCATCAGCCCGCTTCCATTGGGCCCGAAGGCTACGCCAAGATTTTTCCTCCCATTCTCTGTTTCCCGGGGGGATATGGCAAAGTGCGGAAACAGGTAATTGATACGAATGCTAAACAACGAGAAGATTTACGGCAGCAATCAATAGCGGTAAGGTGTGTAATTCGCACCCTACAAAAGATAGAGGTTCTGCGTAATTCCTGGCCCAGCAACGGGAAGATTTACCGCAGCAATCAATAGCCGTAAGGTGCACGGCCCGATGGCTGCCTGTGAAAGATAGAGGTTCTCCGGAATTCTTGGCTGAGAAATGGGAAAATTTACCGAAACAATCAATCTATTCATTCAGTTGACAATTGACAGTTGACCGCTTGAGGGCATTTGACAATCATAAGGAAGAGGATTGGAGTAATGAATAGTCTTCTCTTAATTCCTCCCGATCGGGCTTGGGGCTTTAAACCAATTCTTTCAGGTAAAATAACTAGCAACTGGGTATAAATTGAATTGAGATTAGATTGAAGTGCGCTGAAATTGTTGGAATAAAATCAAATTACATCAAAATCAATACTATGACAGTAAAAGGTACAAGCACCGTTGAAAGCAATTTACAAAAAGTCTTTGAAGAACTAGAATCTGCCCGAAAAATGCAGGATGATTGGATGCACCACGGGGTGGATTTTGTTGATTTGTATGTGGAAAATGCTGGCGGTGATTGGTTGGAAAAGTGGGCAAAATGTGAAGAAGAATTAGAGCAGATAAAATTTAAACAGGTAGATATTGAAGCAGTCAAAGTAGCGATCGGCATTTCGGACTTTGGGCAAACCGAACTGCTGGAAACGGCCTTGAGCAGCCGCTGCGATCGCCCGGAGGAGTCTCCGGCTGGGGAAGATGTGAAGCAAAAACGGCTTTCACTCTTAGGCGGAGCGATTTTCGGTGCTGTTGTTACCGATTACCTGTACCGCGAATATCCCGAACTCGACTGCGATGCGATTTCAACCTTAAAAGCTCGTTTAGCAGACAGTCAAAAACTCTCGGAATTTGCCGAAAATCTGAAATTGAACGAACTCTGTCGGGGAGCCGCCAGCGGGAAAGCAACAGAACAAAGCGAGTACAATAAATTTTTAGCCCAGATTTTTGAGGCTTTGTCGGGGGCGATTTACTTGGAATTCGATCGCGATTTTTTGCGTGCGGGTAACTGGCTGATCCAGCAGTCGATCGAAGGAACGATGGGCGAACACTTAGATCTAACTCAGCAGTCGAAAAGTACGCTCTTAAACGAGCTAAAACGGCGGGAAATCTTGGGTGCGGACATTCTAGAGGCGATCGCGATCGACTATTTGTACAACCGCTTTCCCGATCGCAACAGCAGCCAGTTAACCCGCTGGAAAAATCTGTTAGCCGCCAAAGAGATTTTCCCCAAAGACTTTAAGGCAAAATTAGGCAGTCATTACCTGGAATTGGAGAGCAATTTCTCGCGCACCCGCGACTGGTTGGTGGATAACTTCATCAAAACGGCAGTTGACGAACTGGAAGACGAAACAGGCGATCGGTTCATCAGTTGACAGTTGACAGTTGACAGTTGACAGCTACCTCTTGTGTGGATAGAAGAGGATTGGAGCAATGAATCATTTTCTTTGATTTCCCCCTAAACGGGGAGGCTTCAGACCCAATTTTATCGGTTAAACTAAAATCAACTCATTAAAAAGAATGGGAAAACAGCAATGGTTACACAACTGCAATCTCCCGAAAAATCAAATGTCATCTACCCAGACGATAACGGCGAACCGATGTCAAACAATACAGATCAGTTTCGATTAATTGTTTGGATTAAAGAAAACTTAGAATTGCTGTTTGCAAATGACCAGAATGTTTTTGTAGCGGGTGACTTGCTGTGGTATCCGGTGGAAGGAAATAATAAACTATGCCAAGCGCCAGATGTGATGGCAGTTTTTGGCATCCCCAAAGGATATCGAGGTTCTTACCAACAGTGGAACGAAGGTAATATTGCACCGCAAGTCGCCTTTGAAATTTGGTCGCCGGGAAATCGTCTGACTCCGATGATTCAAAAATTTCAATTTTACGAACGCTACGGTGTGGAAGAATACTATTTGTACAACCCGCAAACTTTAGAACTGACAGGATGGTTGCAGGTTGAGTCACAATTTGAAGCGATCGAACAAATGGACGGCTGGATCAGTCCGAGACTGGGAGTGCGGTTTCAATTATCTCAAACAGGACTCGAAATGTTCGGGGCTAACCAAGAACCGTTTATGAATTTTGTGGAACTCGATCGACTGCGACAGCAAGCCGAGGCGCGGGCCGAACAGGCAGAAATGCTGCTGGAACAAGAACGATCGCGATCGCAAGCCTTAGAATTAAGACTCCGAGACATGGGAATAGAGCCCGATCGACTGTAACCACAATTGCAAAATTGAACTATGGTGGAACAGGCATCTTGCCTGTTGCTGAGTTTTTCAGGACGGGCATGATGCCCATCCCACAATAAAATAGAATTATCGGTTTATCAGTGGGGTCGCTTTCTTCAATCTAAAATCTCAGATCTAAAATTCACGCATGAAAATTGGGGCTGAAGCCTTCCCGTTTAGGGGGAAATCAAATCCTCTTCTATCGACGGCTATGGGTAGCTGTCAACTGTCAACACTCCAATCCTCTTCTATCGACGGAAAAGATAGCTGTTAACTGTCAACTGTCAACTGTCAACTGTCAACTGTCAACTGATGACTAATCCTCTATCCCCTAACGGAATTCTATGCAGTTGCAACGCCAATTTAGCGGACAACTGATTGCGATCGACACCAACAGCGCGATCGCCAGTGGCGGTCAAGGTCGCATCTACCCGATCGCCAAAGACTCGTCCCTGGTAGCAAAAATCTACCACAAACCGACAGACGAAGACGGCGACAAACTCACAGTCATGTTCAGTATGCCACCGGATGCGCCGATCGCGGAACCGGGACACGCCTCAATTGCTTGGCCTCTCGATTTGCTGCATACTGTCGGCGGGCGCGAAAAAATCGTCGGTTTTGTGATGCCGCGCGTCAAGAAAGTGCTGCCGGTACACACTTTCTACACTCCGAAAACCAGGCGCGAACAAAAACCCCTATTTAATTATCTTTACCTCCACCGCACCGCCAGAAACCTCGCTTCGGCTGTAAATGCCCTCCACGTCAGGGGTTACGTCATCGGCGATGTCAACGAGTCAAATATTCTTGTCACGGATACGGCTTTAGTAACGCTGGTAGACACCGATTCGTTTCAAGTGCGCGATCCTTATACAGGTTACGTTTATCGGTGTCCCGTGGGGAAACCCGAGTTTACTCCGCCGGAATTGCAGGGCCAGACTTTCCGCGATATCGATCGAGCTCCCGAGCACGATTTGTTCGGTTTGGGGGTATTAATTTTTCAATTGTTAATGGAAGGTACGCACCCGTTTTCGGGAGTGTATCTCGGTAGCGACGAACCGCCGTCTTTAGAAGCGAGAATTCGATCGGGCCATTTCCCCAGCGGTACCAAGCGGATACCCTACCGCCCGATGCCCGCAGCGCCATCTTTCGAGATGCTGCATCCCCGGCTGCGACAGATGTTTATCCGCTGTTTTGAGGAAGGGCACGGGAATCCGTCGGCGCGCCCGGATGCGAAAACTTGGGTGAATGCGATTCGGGAAGCGGAAGATTCTCTACTTACTTGCAGCAAAAACACTCAGCACAAATACGGAAATCATCTGAGTCGGTGCCCTTGGTGCGATCGGGCAAAACTCCTCAAAGGTCGCGATCCGTTTCCTTCGCGGCAGGCAGTCAGCAACGGATTGCACTTGCAGCCCGCCAAAACCAAGCGTAAAAAGCCCCAACCACCACCCGTCGTGAGGGAGACCGCAGTGCGCCGACAACAGCCCTCGACGGGGCTGCCGCGCCAACTGGGCAACTATCAAATGCCGATGCTACCGATTCCTTCTCGGAGTCGGACTCCGGCGCCTCAGATTCCCCCTAGCAAGTTTGAGCGGATTGTTCAGGATGCTGCTTGGGGCGGTGTTTGGGGTACTTTGTGTTTGGCGGCGGTGGCGGGGATTTTTTCGGCGATCGCGGAGGGCGGCGGCGCGATTTTGGGGGCAATTTTTGTCGGTTCGATTTGGGGCAGTTTTTTTGGGATGATGTGGGGCATTTTTACTTTGTCGCCGAACCAGATTTGGCGGAAGTGGGGGGGAGTTTTGCTGGGGACTCTCTGGGGGGCTTTCTTTTTGGCTGCGATCAGCGGTGTGGTGTTTGGGGCGATTAGTGATAATCGGGCGATCGGGCAAGGGATTTTGTCGGGCGCGGGGATTGGTACTGTCTGGGGCTGTATTTGGGCGGCTTTTTCGCCTCCTCTGGCACTGCCGGTGGGGAGGGTGTGGGGCCGGCGGGGAGCATTCTTGGGGGCGGTTTGGGGAGCGTTTTTGGGGACTTTGGCTGGTGTTTTGCTAGGGGCTGGGTTAGTGGTTTGGCAGCAATATAACGGGCAGATGCGCCCGACGATCGAGTTTGGGGGTTTGTTGCTGGGTGTGGCAATTGTGGCGGCGGGTGTGGGTGCGATTGGAGGTTTAGTTTCTGGGAGTTTGTTGGGTGTTTGCGGGTTTGCGCCGAAGCTGCCGGTGTCGTTTCAGCCTTCGGGAATTCGGGGTGCGGCTTTGGGTGCGATTTGGGGGAGTTTTTTGGCGACTTTTGCAGGTGCGGTGTTGGGGGCGGGGGTTTGTGCGATATTTCCGACTCTGGGCGGTGGGGTGTCGGTGCAGTTGGCCCCTGTCGTAGGTGCGATCGTCGGGGCTGGTTTGGGGGCGATTTGGGGGGTAATTTCGGGTGCTGTTTGGGGCGCGTTGGGCAAGTGGTGATTTGATTTATAGCTTCAATTTGTTTTTTTGCACTCTTAGTTGCGATCGCGATCGAAGGTAATGTATTGAATAACGGACTGACAGAAAGCTACGGTGTGTGCTTAAGGTATGTTGTTGCGCTTGGGCGCTCTTTCAATATATAAGTAAGAGCGCCCAAGCGCAACTACGTACCTAATAATTCATTTTTATCTTGCGCCAGGTGAGTCCAGGAAAGTTTCAGATAATTGCATCTTTTCACTTAAGATGACAGTGACAATTCGGCTTTTCAATCAAAGACTCAACCAAAGCATTCAAAGCAACCGCCGCCAACAATCCGCCGCCAAAAGTCCCCACCGTCGTAATATAAGGAACGCCCGATCGCACTAACCGACGTTTCGCCACCGGAGAATGACTGAAGCCGATCGGCATTCCAATGACCAAAGCCGGTTGCAGTTGCCCGATCGCGATCGCCTCACAAACCGCCATCAGCACAGACGGCGCATATCCTACTACCAATATACAGCCTTTTTCCAGTTTCAACAACTTTTCAAACCACTCGCGCTCGTGCCAGAATTCCTGTTCCGCTTCCGCCACAGCATTGATGTGCGGATCGTCAATTAAAGTTGTAATACTTGTTCCCAAATGCGCCAATCTTGTGTTATCCAAAGCGGCAAAAACAGGCGGCACGTCAGCCACAATTTGACACCGATTTTTCAAAGCTTCCCGCGCCGATTTAATCGCCGTTTCGCTTAACTTCACAAACGGCAGCAGCGAACAATCACCCGATGCTAACACCAGTTTTGACAGCAAGTCTACCTCAATTTCCGAGCGATCGGTCAAATCCGGCAACAAATGCTGCAACGACTCCCCAAACGCCTCCGGGTGAGTGTGGGCCCCCGCATCCCAAGCATCCCAAAGTTGTTCCAACTGTCCCAATCCACCCTCAGTTTCCGCCTCCAACAGCCTCAATTGAGCCAGTGCGCCCGCTTGCACCGCTTGACACGAAAGATCCCGCCCCAGCAATCCTTCGAGGGCTGAGGCCGTTTCTCGGAGGCGCACAATCTGCTGAATTACCGACAGATATTGCCGTTGGAGAGTCGCCATCACCGCGTCTGGGGAAGCCTCCGCGTCTGTTTCTAAGAGTTTGCGGATGTGAGAAAGTTGAAAGCCTTGCTGCTTGAGTGCGACGATTCTTTGGAGTCTTTGCACGTCGCTGCGGGTGTACAGTCTGTAGTTAGAAGTCGATCGCACGGCCGGAGATAGCAGCCCCAAAGCGTGATAGTGCCGCACCATCCGAGGCGTAATTGTGCCTTTTACCGCTTCCGTAAGTTGTTTGATTGTTAGGTATTTTTGCATTTAATTTTTTAACCGCAGATGTAGGCAGATAAACGCGGATGAACGCTGATGAGTACGGATGATTATTGATGAGTTTTGTAATTTATTTTGGTTTTACTCTTGACATTGACATTAATGTCAAGGTTTAGGCTACAGGAGTCATTCTACCAAATCAAATTTTCCCCATGACTCCCAATTCCCTCCCCATTTCTCGCATCTCCCGGCTAGCAGAAGAACATCCTGATGCTGTGACTGCCGCCCTGTGCGGAATTCTAGTAATTTTGGGTTCGATCGCCCTACAAGTCGGTTGGCTGGGCTTAGCGGTGTTAATATTGCCCGCTGCTTACGTTATCGGCGGCTATTCCAGCACCCGCGAAGGGTTGACTACGCTGTTTGAAGAACGCGAATTAGATGTAGATTTGTTGATGATTGTGGCTGCTTTGGGCGCGGCCGGTTTGGGGCTGTGGCGGCGAGAATATCATTTAATTGTGGACGGTGCTGTTTTAATTTTAATCTTTGCAATTAGCGGCGCCCTTGAAGGTTATGCTATGCAGCGGACTGAACGGAGTATTCGCAGTTTGATGAGCTTGACTGCGGATACTGCGCGGGTGCTAATGTACGATGGGGAACGAGAAATTGCGATCGACAAATTGGCAATTGGCGATCGTATTTTAGTCAAGCCCGGAGAAATCATCCCCACAGATGCAATAATTATCGAAGGCTACAGCAGCCTGAATCAAGCCTCAATTACCGGCGAATCGATGCCCGTGGAAAAAACCGCAGGCGACGAAGTCTATGCAGGCACGATTAACGGTGCTGGCGCGCTACAATTGGAAGTGCACAAAAGTCCAGAAAGCAGTTTGATTCAGCGAGTGATTCGGCTGGTGCAACAAGCGCAAACCGAAGCGCCGCCTTCTCAGCAGTTTGTGGAAAAGTTCGAGCGCGGTTATGCTAAATTAATTGTCGGTTTAGGCTTGCTGCTAGCAACTTTGCCGCCCTTTGTTTTGGGCTGGAATTGGGAAGACACCATCTATCGGGCGCTGATTTTCCTAGTAGTCGCTTCTCCCTGTGCGCTGATGGCTTCGATTATGCCGGCGCTGCTTTCGGGGATTGCTAACGGCGCGAGACAGGGGATTTTGTTTAAAAGTGGCGCGCAATTAGAGATAATAGGTCAAGTTCGGGCGATCGCCTTTGACAAAACTGGAACCCTCACCACCGGAAAACCGCAAGTTATCCAAATTGTACCAGCAACCGGATATACTGAAACAGAAGTTCTGCAATTGGCTGCGGCTCTGGAAGCTCATTCCGAACACGCGATCGGCCAAGCAATTGTCCAAGCCGCAAATCAGCAACAGTTACCGTTGTCAAGTGCGATCGACGTACAAGCAAAAATCGGTCAAGGAATTGTCGGTAAAGTTAACAATCAAACCATTACTATTGGTAAAGCCAGTTTTGTCGGAGCAACTGCTGAGTTGACAGAAGTAAGTCATCAGTTGCAAGGGGAAGGAAAAACGGTTGTTTGGGTGGCAAAGGAGGATGAACTTTTAGGTATCATTGCAGTAGCAGATACAGTCCGCCCGGAAGCAGCAGCCACGATAAAACGCTTGCAAAAATTAGGCGTAGAACATATCATAATGCTGACAGGCGACAACCAGCAAACCGCTGAATATATCGCCCGCCAATTAGGCATCAATGAAGTGTACGCCGAACTTTTGCCAGAAGACAAAGTGCACCTAATTAAAAAGTTGCAAACCCAGTATCAAACCGTCGCAATGGTAGGAGACGGCATCAACGACGCCCCCGCCCTCGCCCAGGCTTCCGTGGGAATTGCGATGGGTATTTCCGGTAGCGATGTCGCTTTAGAAACTGCTGATATCGTATTAATGGCGGACAAGTTAGAACAACTAGCTAAAGCAATTAGTTTGGGGCGGCGCGCTCAAAATGTAGTCAAGCAAAACATTATTTTTGCACTCAGTTGCATTATACTGTTATTGGCTGCTAATTTTCTCGGAAATATCACAATGCCGATCGGCGTCATCGGTCATGAAGGGTCTACAGTTTTAGTAACTTTGAGTGGTTTGCGGCTGCTGAGACATTAATTAAATTACTCGTTACGAGACGAATTTGTAGGGGCGGGTTCACCAACAATTTATGATAAAAATCAACAATTTCATAAACCCGCCCTCCCCCACCAACAATAAAAATGTACCATAAATTTATTTGTAAAATGTTGATGTAAATAATCGCGGGGATGGGGCGGGTTTATGAGATTATTTGTGGGTTTCATATATGGTGGGTGAACCCGCCCCTACTATTATCGCTCAATTTTCACGATTTAATTCACTCAGAGATGTCATAATATTTTGAGCTATTTTCAAAGCGATTTTAACATCGCTTGATAATGTAAATACCGTATCCGCATAATCTGCCTTATTCCTGAACAGCCTTAATCTGCTTAAGTTCTCCCCTATTTTTATCATTTTTTTAGCTTTAGATTTATGAAAAATAAATTCTTCAGCCACATATTGATGTTCGTTAATATCAGAATTTTTGCGAGAAAGCCTAGAGTCTTGTTCAACATCGCGCAAGTAATTTCTAGCTAAGCAGAATACTGCATAGTATGATCGACTTATTGCCGATCGCAATTTTGCCTCATTATTGTCAGAATCGCCAGAGATTGCCGCCAATTCTTGGGCTAAATTCAAATATTCAGACCAATCAAATCTCATTTGACTCAAATCCCAAACTAATATGCAATTTACTATTAGTAACAGTAGTTATCTTATCCAGCCACCAAGTATCATCAAGAATCATCAATTTTTCAAAAGCTTCATCGACTTCTAGTTTAGTGTAGATCGTAATCCAGAGCGATCGCCAATTGGCAATTTGTGGATCGGTTTTCACTTCCAAGGCTAATCTTTCGCTAGGAAATAGTTCTCTAATCTTAGAATGAGCTTCCAGAATTAAACTTACCATTACTTCTTGTTCGATGATTAACTTAAAAGCTTCAAGAGGTTCTTCTACCGTGTAGAGACTTCGGATTTTATTGAAATCAGCGATTAAATCGTCAAAGGGTTCTGTTTTAATAGCTTGCTCTTGGATAGCAGTCATAATTATTGCTTCTGAATGCTTTACTTGTTAAAATTTTAGCAAAGATGGGCGCTATTGTGGAAAGCCTGTGTGTCATGCCGATCGAATTTACGCACGGGTGCCCAGAAACCGAATATGTTTGTGATGGTGATACCGAAGTATTGTCCTAAAAAAGCCGATTTCTGGTTACTCGTGAGTATTTGTAGGGTGTGGATACATCAAAAATCTCTCAACAAAGAGCGACAATTTAAGAGCGACGCACCTTATATATAAGGAATAGAAATTAAATAACTTAAGCAAATTTGTGGGATGGGCGGGAGAGCCCGTGCAGAAAGGACGGGCTCTCCCGCCCATCCCACAACAATCATCGAGCGTGTAAGTTATTAAATTTTCATTCCTAAGGCTCAAAAAACAAATCAAAAAAATGTTGGGTTTGTTGGCGCACGGATTGTGAACCAAGAAAGGTGCGTCGCTAGGAGATTGTTTGTCATATTTAGGGATTTTCGCGACACACCCTACAACTAATTTCTCTCGCTGCGTGGCGAGAAACCGGGTTTCTATGAATATTTTTGGTTGAGTACGAAAAATTTAGGAAGAAACCCGGTTTCTGGGATTAGCAGAGAAACCGGGTTTCTATGAATATTTTCGGTTGAGTAAGAAAAATCTAGGAAGAAACCCGGTTTCTGGGATTAGCATTTTCACAAATTGATTTACAAAAATACTTAATACTTCACAGTAATTAATGAATTTGTGTCGCAATTTAAGTTTAAACTAAGAACGATCGCAAAATAAAAGTTTTCAGATCCACAAGGGAAGAGATCGGAGAAACCGGCAAACACAAGTTTTTTTCCTGAATCATCATCTTCTCCTTCCCCTTCCCCTTCACTTTGTGTAGGAGGCTATATGAACGAAAATGTCATTAGGGCCACGCGAAACGTTGCAATTGTTGGCCCTTATTTAAGCGGTAAAACCGCACTTCTCGAAAGTTTGCTGTCGGTGACAGGGACGATTACTCGCAAGGGTAATGCTAAGGATGGTAATACGGTAGGTGACAGTTCGCCCGAAGCGCGCGATCGCAAAATGAGCGTAGAAGTAAACGCCGCGAGCACCGAATACGAAAACGTCCGCTTCACATTTCTTGACTGTCCCGGCTCGATCGAATTTGTCCAAGAAACTTACAATGCACTTATCGGTGTCGATGCAGCCGTGATTGTTTGCGAACCGGTTGCCGATCGCACTTTAACCCTCGCCCCGCTGTTCAAATTCCTCGACGATTGGGAAATTCCCCACCTAGTTTTCATCAATAAGATCGATCGCGCTTGCACAGACGAAACCACCTGCGGTAGCAACTTCACCGACGTACTCAACGCGCTCAAATCCGTTTCTAGCAGACCAATTGTACCTCACCAATACCCGATCGGCAAAAACGAACAAATCATCGGTTTTATCGACTTAGTAACCGAACAAGCTTACCACTATCACTCCGGCGCACCCGCAGATCCAGTCCCGCTTCCCGAACACCTCAAAGCACAAGAAAGCGCCGCGCGACAGGAAATGCTCGAAGAATTGGCTAATTTTGACGATCGTTTACTCGAAGAATTGCTGGAAGAAATCAATCCCGATGCTGAAGAGATTACCCGCGATTTCAAGATGGAATTAGGCGCTGATTTAATAGTGCCCGTATTCATCGGTATCGCCGAACAAGATTTCGGCGTGCGGCCTCTGCTGGAAGCTTTACTCAGAGAAGCGCCGACACCGGAAACTACAGCAGAGCGACGCGGTTTTATACAAGGTGAAAACAAGGTTCTCGGTCAAATTCTCAAAACCTATTACACGCCTCAAGGAGGTAAGCTATCGTTAGTGAGAATCTGGCGGGGAACCCTGACAGATGGAGCAGTTTTGAACGGGGTTCGAGTTAACGGTTTGTACCGATTGACCGGCCAGCAAACGCAAAGTTTGCAGTCCGTCAGTGCCGGGAAAATTGTCGCTGTAGGCAGGCTGGAAGGCTTGAGAACAGGCGATGTGCTGGGTTCTGACGAATTCTTGCCAAAAGCAGAAATCATCTCGCCTGTGTACGCACTGGCGATCGTCCCCGAAAAGCGCAACGATGAAGTTAAGTTGAGTTCTGCCTTAGCTAAACTATTAGAAGAAGACCCATCTTTAGTTTGGGAACAGCACGGAGATACTCATGAAGTTATACTTTGGGGTCAAGGTGAAATTCATCTGAAAGTAGCCTTAGATAGGTTGCGCCGCAAGTACAATTTGCCGATGGTAACTCACTTACCGCAAGTACCGTACAAAGAAACCATTCGCAAACCCGCATCATCCATTCACGGGCGCTACAAACACCAAAGCGGCGGACACGGACAGTTTGGCGACGTGTACCTCGACATCGCACCGCAGCCTCGCGGAGAAGGTTTCAATTTCACTGACAAAATAGTCGGCGGAGTCGTTCCAAAACAGTATATTCCCGGCGTTGAAGTGGGAGTGCGCGAATATTTGGATCGCGGCCCGTTGGGTTTTCCGGTGGTAGATGTATCAGTGACTCTGACTAACGGTTCCTATCATTCTGTTGACAGTTCCGAACAAGCTTTCAAACAGGCGGCGCGGTTGGCGATGCAGTCGGGGATGGAGAAGTGCGAATCAACTTTGCTGGAGCCGATCGCCAAAGTTGAAATTTGCGCTCCCAACGAGTGTACATCAAAGGTGTTGCAGTTGGTGAGCGGACATCGCGGCCAAATTCTCGGCTATGAGGGTAAACCAGACTGGAAGGGATGGGATGCTGTTTCGGCTTATTTGCCGATCGCGGAAATGCAGAATTTAATTGTAGAATTGCGATCGCAGACGATGGGAGTCGGATTTTTTAACTGGGAGTTCGATCGATTACAAGAAGTACCGGAACCTTTGGCTAAGCGGGTTTTGCTTACGACTGGTGGGAATGGGAATGGTAACGGTAAAAATTAAGCTGTAGCGGCGGGTTCACCAACCATATATAACGATGACCAACAATATATAAAAACCCGCCCCATCCCACCATAAATCTGAATGTACATTGATATTGTTTGTTGGGTGGGGCGGGTTTTTGAGATTGTTTGTTGGGTGGCGATTATGGTTGGTTAACCCGCCCCTACAGCATTAAAAACACTTTTCAATTCATGTTGGGTGGGGTGGGTTTACTTTAAGAACTCGGGTATCTAGCGTTCACTACCAACCTTGTTTTAAACTGGTTTAGCCCACGACAGCCAAGTTTCCATCGGGCGGAAACCGACTGATTGGTAAAGCTTTGTTGCACCTGTCAAACTGTCGGCATCGACGCTGAGTTTAGCTGTATTTGCACCCGCCGCTTTTAAGGTGTGCAAACCAGCTAGCAGCATCGCTTTTCCTAAGCCCATTTTGCGAAAGTCCCGCCGCGTACCCAATAGTTCAATCCAACCGTCTTTTGCGTCGCTGCGGGGGTTTTTTTGGGGTTTGATTTGACAGTCGCAAAATGCTGCAAATTTACGATCGCCCGAAACAGCAATTAAATCTAATTCCGGCTGATAATTCTCGTCTTGCATCCAGTATCGCACGGTTTCGGCTGTTAAATCGTGGTGGTTCCAGTGATCGATAAATGACTGGTTGAACATTTCTACCCAGGGTTGGATGTCTTTTTCCCCGGATACGTGCGTCAGGGCAAAATCTGCGGGAAATTCGGGTGCGGGAATTGGTTCGGCGAGCGATCGCGTCATTGTGAGAAAATAGCGATCGACTTCAAAGCCCTCTTTCTCTAACAGCCGCATCTCGTCGCTTTCATCTTCCCGACTGTAGGTACGCAATTTCGCGGGCAAATTCCGTTGTTTCGAGACTTCGCCCAGGCGCTTTTCGCCCCATTTAATGATATCTTTTTCCAAATCTTGGCCGCGCGCCTTTGGATGCACGTAAAACCAGAGACAGCCGTCTATTTCATCCTGGGAATCGGGCATATCTAGGAGTGCTAAACCAATTAGTCTGTAGTTTCCGTCTTCCCACAACTGTACGTCGCGGGCTTTGTCGAGTGTGGGGGCGTCGAGTACAAGCTTTACTTCGCTGGCGGATACTTCTTCGCCGACTCCATCGACTGCTTCGCAAGCATCGATTAAATTGGCGATCGCGCACCAGTCACTTTCACCTTTGTAGGAGCGTGTTGTCAAGATATTCATAGAAAACTTTGCAATCCGTAAATTCGGACTGTTCCTGTTAGTGGGTATTGGCAAATGAGTACAGTAATTTGGACATTTTGCACAAATGTCGGTAACAGCCAAGATGCCTGTTCCACAAATGGACATTTTGCACAAATGTCGGTAACAGGTAATATGCCTGTTCCACAGCTTTTAGTTGTTGAGAATGGTGTTGATAAAACTCAGAAACCTGTTTATATCACCCAGGCTTTCAGGTTTTATCTCATGGCGCAATCATAAAAATTGGTTTGCCCTTTTGGGCTAGTTTTGTATTTGAGTTGCCGATCCGAGAAACGCCCAACGTTCGCAAGCAGCGCGCTGGAAGTTATCGAGGCTGATGCTCGATCAACTATTATTTAAATAAATTTGATACAGCTAAGTAAAGAAGTTTTCACCCCCACCGGGTAGTTGATTTTTACTTGTACTCTGTTTTACAATAAATCCTGTTGCAGGGATTTGTTGCTCCTCCTGTTTGCTCGCCCGATCGGGGGAGGGGAGAATTTGAACTTATTAAAAAGTTGCCTTATTCAACTATAACCGCTCAGGTTTTTTTTGGCAAGTTTGAGGCAAGGGGAGTTTTGTTTCTATTAACTGTCTCCCGGATTGGGCGATATAAGCATTGCACTTTTAACCGAGCATAAGTGTATTTTTTATAACTTTTTGCGGCACTTGAAGATTTAATTTTATCCTAACGTTAAACTAACGTTAAACTGCTGTCTCAGATTTGCATGAGGTCAATATGCTCGACAACCTCGATTTAGATATTTCCTTGGACAAAGAAACCTATGATGCCAAAATCGAAGTTTTAATGCAGCAGTTGCGATCGCTCCAACAGACCTGCTGGGAAAAAAAACTGCCTGCAATCATCGTACTCGAAGGCTGGGCGGCCGCCGGCAAAGGCGCCCTGGTCAAAAAAATGGTGGGGTACATGGATCCGCGGGGGTTTGCCGTCCACCCGATTTGGCCGCCGTCAGAGGCAGAAATGGGCTATCCTTTCCTGTGGCGGTTTTGGGAGAAACTGCCGGCGCGAGGGCGGATTGGTTTTTTCTACCACAGTTGGTACACTCATGTTTTAGAAGACCGATTGTTCCAGAGAGTTTCTGACGCCGAAGTACCGACAGTCATCAGGCAAATCAACGCCTTCGAGCGGCAGATGGTAGATGACGGCGCGGCAATTGCCAAATTTTGGATTCACCTGAGCAAAAAAGAACTCAAGCACAGGCTCAAAAAACTAGAAGACGACAGCTTACAAGCTTGGCGAGTGCGGCCCGAAGATTGGAAACAAGCCAAAAAATACCAAGAATACACAACTTTGGCCGAAGAAATGGTAACTCAAACCGGCACGGGCCCGGCACCTTGGACGCTAGTAGAAGGGGACTGTCAGCGCTGGGCGAGAGTCAAAGTTTTAACGCAAATGGCAGCGACAATTACAGAAGCCCTAGAGAGACTCCCGACGCAATCTGCACCACTGAAATTGCCACCTCAAGAAAGCTTGTCACCCACCGAACCCAACTTGCTCGCCCAAGTAGATTTGACTCAATCGCTGTCGCCAGACGAATACAAACAGGAACTTCGCGCAGCACAAACCAGTTTTGGCAAACTGCAACAAAGCATCGACGAAGATGAAATCCCTGTCTTAGTGCTGTTTGAAGGTTGGGACGCCGCCGGTAAAGGAGGCGCGATCAAACGCTTGACGGACATCCTAGACCCCCGCAGTTACACCGTTAATCCGTTTGCTGCCCCCACGGATGAAGAAAAATCTCACCACTACCTCTGGCGGTTCTGGCGGCGGTTGCCGACTGCTGGTAAAATCAGCATTTGCGATCGCAGTTGGTATGGTAGAGTGCTGGTCGAACGAGTGGAAGGATTTGCCACCGAACCCGAATGGCGCCGAGCTTACCAGGAAATTAACGAATTTGAGGAGCAACTCACCAGTTTCGGTTGTGTCGTAGTTAAATTCTGGCTGCACATCAGTCCAGACGAGCAACTAAAGCGGTTTACAGAGCGAGAAAAAAATCCATTTAAACAATACAAACTCACTCCTGAAGATTGGCGGAATCGCCAAAAGTGGAATTATTATGAAGTGGCGGTGAATCAAATGGTTCAGCGCACCAGCACCCCGTCAGCTCCCTGGACTATAATTGCGGCCGATAACAAGTATTATGCTCGTGTTAAAGTAATTCAAACGGTAACGCAGGCAATTCGGAATCAACTGAAACGCCGATAAATTGGGATTGGTGAACGGGTAACAGGTAATGGGAAAAATAGCAGCAGCACAAATCAGGCTTGAATTGCCAAGTCAATTTCACCTGCCGCCGGCTCCATCCATTATCAATTACCGATCGACCATTAACCAACTATCGATTACCAATTATCTGTCAGCAATCTGTGACCCGCCCCAAAACGGGTACAACCCCCCAACGCTATGAGTGTGGAGAGCCTAAAATTTTAGACCAAAGTGCAAGCTCCTAGATTCATCTGTGGAGTCAATCTAAAATCTAAAATTTAAAATTTAAAATCGACTGACTGGAAGTAGCGGGATCTCCTTGCGTGCAACCAATAGTTGATAGCTGACCGGAATAGAGCATTTCTCAGAAATGCGATCGAACTGTGCGATCGGCCAAAGTTAACAACCCAACTCAACCGATGCCCGTATTTGCTCCCGCAGCTAAATTAGCGCTCGTTCCACACTTCCGTACTAATTTATGAAGACACAGAATATTGCAAGATGCCTGAACTATTCGCTCGCATTCTATTTCTATTCCTCCTCTTCTCACTGATCAAATCGTGGTGGGATCAATCAGGAGGCAAAGACAATCCTTTAATAGATCGGCTGCGCGTTTTGCTGCTGATCAGCCTTTTGTTCCTCGCTTTTTTTGCCCCAGACACGCCAGTCGGAGCAGCGATTTTTGGCTTAATAGCTTTCTTCTTTAAGCCGCTAGGTTTTGCGATCTCACTGTTGGTGATTGCATCGGCGCTGATCACGAACGGGGGCATCCGCAACCCGGCGCCGAGAATGATCCTGGCTGCGCTGCTGGTTTTGATTCTGTCGAGTATGCCAGTGGTGGCTTATTGGTTCGCAGATCAAGCAGAACGAGATGCCGCAGCCCGCACAGTTTGCTGCGATGAAACAGCAGCGGCGATCGTCCTCCTGGGCAAGGGAACGACTAACAGTCACAACGCTAACCGAGAAGCAATTCAACTGACAGACACAGGCAATCGCTTGCCCTATGCTGCTGTTTTGTACAAAAAAGAACTAGCACCTTTGGTGATTGTTAGTGCTGGGCCCAGAGCAAATTTACAGAATGATACTGGCGAAGCTAAAGATATCCAAACTTTGCTGGCAAGCAACATGGGCGTGCCGCGCAACAATATCGTTCTCGACGATAATGGCAGGAACATACGCACCAGCGCCGAGGAAGTGAGAAAAATCCTCGACAGCCGCGGCGTCGGGCGCAAAGTAATCCTGGTAACATCTGCAATTCAGATGCGACGTGCCAGCCTCGCTTTTGCGAATATGGGAATCCAGGTGATTCCTAGAGCTACGGACTTCTACACTTACCAGCCAGTGTCAGGAGGGCATTCCAAACTGCGCTTAGACGCGGCAGATTTCCTGCCCAGTGCAGAAGCTTTGGTAACTACGACACGAGTATTCGATGAATATTTCGGGTCTGTTTATTACTATTTGCGCGGCTGGCAGGCTCCCAGAGCCTAAAGCGGCAAGTTGGTGGTGTTTTTTTGAGGCAACACCGACTGCTCCCCAGATTGGTTTAACATTTCCTGAGAATGAGACCTTTGTGGGGGGCTGTATTTTCTCATTCCGGCGGGATCGCCGACGGCAAAGTTGGCAGTTAATAAAAACACCGCCCAAAATATAGGCTCCTCCCACTTAGATTTTGTTGGAGTTGGTGCTGGCGTTGTGACTGATTCAACGTTTACTTTGATATCTAATTTGCCTTCAATTTCTTTGCCTTTGAGAACTCCGTCCTTGCAGACACCCTTAAAAATCATCGGAGCGGGTTTTGGTGCTTCTGCTGCATCTGTTTTCGGTTCGTCTGCCATTTTTTTTATCCTGGGTTTGAGTAGATCCGATTGGATAGTAGATTCTCAGAGGTTCGGGGGTTTTCCGGAAAGGATTGCGCGAACTCTGAAAAAATTAAATTAAATATGCACCCCGCCCCTGATTGGGGATTAAAAATAAGAAGTTGAAGGCATTTCAAGCTAGTCCTTGTTGATTTTGGGTAGCAGCGCTGCCTTGATGCTGCTACCTATCTATCTGGGTGAAAGGGAGGTTTTTATGCAAAGTACAGATTTTTAGGAAAATTTTGTCAATAATATTGATTAGCTGCCCGCAGGCGGTAACGATCGCAGCCTGAAAGCCGATCGCACTTGCTCTCATATTATGTCCGGTCAATTACCATAACAATCAAAGTTAGCGCCTGCGGACTGAAGTCCGCACTACGAACCAATTTTATTGCGATAGAGCGATCGCACTTGCTCTCACCTCACAAACCGGGTTTTTCCCGGAGCTCAAGTGTCGCAATGTGCTTTAAAAACAGGGTTTCTGGTTCACAAGGGCGATCGTAAATATTTAAATAACCGAAAGTGAAAACACCCACCAGCAAACTATCTTCCCTGGAACCAGAACAACTGGCAGCTTGGGCAATAGAGGCAATTAATCGCAGTAAATCCGGTAAAATCCCCGCATACGTACCTCTCCTTGCCCAAGCCGACAGACAATGGTTTGCCGTGCAAATTCGGGCAATTGACGGTCAAATTTTGAGCTGGGGTAGCGCTGCTACCACATTCCCGCTGATGAGCGCAGTCAAACCTTTCGTCTTGCTTTACTTGCTGTGCGAATTGGGTGAAAAAGCAGTTTTTGACTGCGTGGGCTGCGAGCCTTCGGAACTTCCTTTCAATTCTCTGACTCAACTCGAAAGGGATAAAGGGAAGCCGAGAAATCCGATGATTAATAGCGGGGCGATCGCTCTAGCGTCTTTGATTCCCGGTGAAAATGCGGTTGAACGCTGTCAAAACCTGCGAACTTGGCTGAACCAACAGGCAAAAAGTCAGCTATTTGTTGACGAGTTAATGCTCGATTCAGTGAATGCTATGCCGAATCAAAAAAATTGGGATCTTGCCTTAGCAATGGTAGAATCTGGTTATCTACAAAACTCGGAAATTGCGTTAGAAACCTACAATCGCGTTTGCTGTTTGTCTGGAAGTGTAGAGGATTTGGCGAAGCTGGGAATGGTGTTGGTAAATGGTGGTGAAGCGATCGCGGAAAACTGTCGCACTGTGAAAGCGCTGATGGCTACTTGCGGTTTGTATGAAGCATCGGCCCGCTTTGCGCTGCGGGTGGGAATTCCCGCTAAGTCGGGTGTTAGCGGGGCTTTGTTGTCGGTTATTCCGGGCGAAGGGGCGATCGCATCTTACAGTCCGCCTTTGAATAAAGAGGGAAATTCTGTCGGCGGTTTGTTTCTGTTGGAACAAATAGCTAAATCTTTGCGGCTGAGTATATTTGATTAGATTGGGTAATTGGTAATTGGTAATTGGTAATTGGGAATTGGGAATTGGGAATTGGGAATTGGGAAGAAGGCCCGCGCAGGACATTGTTATTTGTTATTTGTTATTTGTCCGATGTTATTTGTTAGTGGCTACCAATAACCAACTACCAATAACCAACTACCAATAACCAATAACCAATAACCAATAACAACTGTCAACTGTCAACTGTCAACTGTCAACTGTCAACTGACTACTGCTTTTCACCCAAAATAGCATAAACCACAGTTTCTTCTTTTTTGCCGCGCAATTGAATCGCTCCTACTTTTTGCCCTTCGTAGCGATCGCGCACGTAAGCAAAAGTTCTCCCCGTCACCAACAAATTAAAAGGACTGTCAGAAATAATTTCCTTATTCATCGCCTCCAATCTAGCCGCAACGTTGACAGCATCGCCGATTACAGAATAATTCAAACGCCGGGAACCGCCGACGCTGCCGGCAACTAACTGTCCGGTATGCAAACCAATGCCAAACTTAATTAAAGGTTTGCGGTCAATTCTAAGCTGCTCGTTGATTTTGTGCAGCTTTTCGTGCATGGCGATGCAAGCTGCTACGGCATTTAAAGCATCTTGTTGAATTTCGGGATATTCTGTGTGGCAAAAAGGTACACCAAAAACTGCCATAATTGCATCACCAATGTATTTATCGACAACGCCGCCGTGATCCATAATACAGTCGGTCATCGCTTCCAAATAATGGTTCAGCCAGGTGAGCAAATCCCGCGGCCGCATTTTTTCGGAAATTGAAGTAAAACTGCGAATATCCATAAACAGCACAGTTGCTGTAAGTTCTTGAGGTTCGAGTTCTCCCTGTTCAAATATCTCTGCTTTGCGTTCCCAAATAAGCTGAGCAGTTTCGGGGGCGACGTGTTTTTCAAATAACCTCATTAACTGCTGTTTTTCGTACTGTTCCCGCACTTGTAAAGCAGTACCAGATAAAATGAGGGTGCCGATGGGTGCGGCAACGGGAAGCCACCAAAAATAGTAGCCAAATAATACAGCAGCAGCCGTAACCCAAATTACAGGTAAACCAAGGGCGATCGCAATTCTTGCTTTAACACCTCGGTTGCACAGCACCGAAGTAGTAAGGGGGCCAATCCCCAACAATAACAAAATTTCTAGCGCTGCGGGCAGTCGCTTTAGCAATCGCTGATTGAGCAAATTGTCAACTAAAGCTGCATATAAATAAACCCCAGCAGTAGTCTTGTTCAGAGGTGTAGATATCTGGTCAAAACCCGTAGCGACTAGACCGACTAAGACTAATTTATCAGCTAAAGCATTTTCAGGAATTCTACCTTCTACAACATCCACAAAAGCATAGGTACGTAGATTTTCTGTTTTCCCGGGCCAGTTAACCCAGACTGTTTGTTCCTGCATATTTTGTGGCTGCGGCAGCAATACAGGATTTTGCGGGTTAGCAGCGTTGTACCTCTGAGTCATTACTAAACCGAAGTTAGGAATGGAGTCGAGAAATATTTTTGAATCGCGGCTAACGCCGTCGCTGTTCGGTTCGTGCATTATATGTCCGACACCTGCGGCGGCTGCTTTTAAAGATGCTACTGGCTGTTCTTGGGTGGTTCTTGGGAGTACAACTTTGCCATTTGTGGCGATCGCAGCGGCTAACATTTCATCTTTCGGACTCGGATCGAGGAAAAGAATGTCGAAACCAACTGCTGTGGGGGGAAATTTTTTTAAAGCTGACAGCAGGGCGGCGTAGCGATTGCGCGACCACGGAAATTGACCGTATTCCTGCAAGCTTTGGGGTTCGATCGCAATTACCGCAATTCTCTCATCCCAACCCGGATTTGGCAAAACTCCCGATTCTCGAATTTGAAATAGGGTTTTGTATCCCAAATATTCAAGGGGTTTCCACATTCCCAATTGCAGCATGGCGACAGACATTATTCCTGCTACGGCGCCTGTCAGCCAGGGAGGATTTGTGATGAGATATTGCCGGATGCCAATCAGTTGATTGTGTTTCAGATGCTCGATCAATTGTTTGAACTTCATTCAATTAATTTGACGCAATAATTGACATTCGATGCTGATGTTCGGATAATACCGGGCGGTTGAAACCGCGTCTAGACAAACAAAACCCGCCTCCGCGGGTTGAAACCAGACCGATATTTCAGATGATAATACCGGGCGCTTGAAACCGCCGTCCGATCTAGATCAGTTGTTTAGGGAACTGCGAGGTTGTAATGCTTTTCTCTGACGGACGATCCTCTCACTACAATTTTGAGGCGGCGGCTGGCCGGTAAAATTCCTTGGATTTTGAATTTACCTTCTCGATCGATCTTAATGGCTTGGTTGTTGACATAAATTATGTCGATCGGGTTAATTTGACCGCTGAGGCGATAGATATTGCCACCGAGTCTTGACAAACTGCGGACTTTGAGATCGGCTAAGCGAGGGCTGGCTGATGGCGGTGCGGGGGGAGTTTGAGGGAAAATTTCCGTGGCGTTACCGCCGTTGACAACTACTTCGGAGTCGTTTTTGCCAGATACTCCGACTGAACCTTCAATGGTTTCGACTCCGGTTTTGCCGTCTGGGCCGACGCTGACGCCAAAGGATGTACCCCTGACTCCGGCAACCCCTTCGGGGGTTTCAACCCTGACTGGGGCGGTTCTGGGAGATTTTTTTTGTTGGGCTATTTGATTGGTTTCGGCAATTGGGCTGAATGTATTTAAGGCGGCAATTTGCTTGGGTAGGATAATTGCTGAGGTTTGAGCTGCGGCTGTGGGCGCAGCAGTTTTGCCGATCGACAATCTCACTCGTCCCCTGCTGACAAAAATAGCTGTGTCGTTTTCGCCTGAAGTGCTTGACAAATCGGATATTCTAACTGCGGTTTTTTCGGCAACTTCAACGATGCCGGTGTTGTTGTCGATCGCTAAGCGGGCTGTGGAATCGGGGTCGGTGATGATTTCGTCTCCGGGGGCGAGGAGCCGATCGCCGACGACGGCGGGCCGCCCTTTAAAGGTTACTGTACCGCGAATTTCTTGAATTTCTAGCGATCGGCCTGTCGCTGTTCCCTGAGCGTTGATTGTCTTGGTTGGGGATGGATTGGCTGCCGCTATTACCGGAAATTTTGGAGACTTTGAGCCTGTTGGTGGTGCTGGCGGTCGATCGACCGAGATAATTTTAGTAGGGTTTGACTGCTGTTTGGGGGATGGAGACAGCGGACTGGCGATCGTAGGGCGAAAGGCTGGAAGACAGGCCAGCACAGCTAAGGACAAACTTAGGAGTGGAATTTTGGTCGATCGCCAGCAAGTAAAAATTTTATTCATATTTTCTATTTTGTCATGTTGAAGTTCTTAGACTTCATTTGCTTTATTAGACTTCTTAAATCCGGAAATCGTTCCATTTTTTTTGCCATAAAACAGCAGCCAAAATAAGCTTTCTCAGCAAGAAAGCTTACCATTAAATCTTCTTTTTATTGTCAAAATTTAGTAAACTGTTACAACGAGGCAGTTTCCTCAGATTTGATGTGTAATTTTTGGGTTCCCCAGACCAAGAGTCTTGCAGAACAAGAGTTTTCGCCGCTCTCAATAGGAAAGAGCGAATATTTATATATAGCAAACATAAAATTAATTACTGCTAGTAAAGGTCTTTTGGCTTCGGCCGGAAGGATGAATAATTGGGAAGAAATCCTGTAGTTGTGGCAATTAATAAAAAGATTCCCTTTGGGAAGTGATAAAAAATAATTATATAAGTGGTGCGGCTGGCTTTGGGAGTGGAGCTTGTGCCTGTGCAACCAACGCAGGCTGGGCCGAGCGACAAGGGGGCAAAGATCGAGCAACTCCGACTAGAATAGCTGGTAAAAGTATAGTCATCTATTACATGACACGGGAGGCATTGAGTCCCTCCCCTTTCGCTTTCACTTCGAGCGGATTAACCCGCCTCGGCTGAGCTACGCAGCTCTCTATCCCATTGCTGAAGGCATTTGGGATTGCTTTTC
>NZ_JAEQCB010000050.1:0-83742 GCF_020738785.1 Microcoleus sp. PH2017_05_CCC_O_A
GCACAAAGGTGTTGCAGTTGCGATCGTGCGCTTCATCGGACTGACATAAACAGCATCCCAAGGCAATTTTGCGTAAGTTGCGCCAAATTGTTCGGCCATCATAGAACCTTCGGCTGTCAATTCTGGATCGAGGTCGCCGCAGAAACCGCCACTTTTGCTGTAAACTGTTTCACCGTGGCGCAGAAAGTAGATTTTTAAGCTCATATCAATATCTTATTTGATTGCTGAACAGGATTTTTTTTATTAACCACAGAGGGCGCAGAGGGCGCAGAGTCAGAGAAGAGAGAGATGAGTAATTCCGATACCTACGGATTTGATATGAGATCATCCCGTTTTTGTAGGGGCGAAGCATTCGCGCTAAAAATCTCTCATATAGTCGATAGGATACAGGCGCGAATGCTTCGCCCTTGCGGATATGTTTGCACATTTTAACAAAAAAGCCTAAAAAAATCTTTCAAATCATCAAGAGCAGGATTATCCCAATCCCAAATATCTTTTTTGTGTTCCATAACATAATCAAACCCAGACATACTACATTTCTTTCCAGCTTGTTTTTGTTCCTGATTTGAGCAAGTATCATATCTAATATAGTTGCTAATCCAGAATTTATCAAAATCTTTCTGATTAATTTTCTTTCCCTGGTTTTCTAGGCAAGTTTTCCAGCTATCCAAACAATCAGCATAGGGAGAATCTTTAGCCTTGATTGCCTTTAACAGAGTTTCCAGTTCACCTTTACCTCCAACATTTGTAAAGTAACAAGCCAATTTTGCATTTGTTCCATGATCTGTTGTACAAATATCGATAAATTGTTTAGTGCTTGACAAGCTTTCAGCTTCAAACACTTGTTGTATACATCTATCTACGAATTTTAGCCGTTCTTGCTCTGAATCATTATCAATATCGATAATAATTCCAATCTTTTCGATATCTTTTCGGTCAATCTTTCTGATTAAATTTTTTAAAGCTTTGATTAACTCTGTTTCGCTCAAGCCTTCCAAACTTTGATAATCATCTATATAAATAGGCTTTTCTACCTGGATATCGCAGTTTAGTTTTTCAACCATTGCCTGCATGAAAATTTTATCATTTTTACTTTCTACTATGACAATATTACTCACCTCTCACTCCTTCTTTATGCTCTAGTGCGTAATTCAAAGTTTCCAAATCGAGCCGACTTCCGATTATTTGATTTGTTTTGAGTTTCCTTGCTAGTTCAAAATAGGCGCTGCTGCATTCTTGATTAGGTTCCAAGCCAACATCAGCAAATGCTTGAAGCATCTCTAAACTGTGAGTTGTCGCAAAAATCTGGGTATCCAGTTCAACCGCTAATCGAAACAACATTCTCCAAAACTCTCGCTGGTTTGTATAGTGTATGCCATTCTCTATTTCATCAATGAGCAATATTTTATGTTCGCTGTTTACCAGTTTAAGAATAATGTCTGCAACTCGGTTCATGGCATCTCCAAACAATGATAGAGGCAAACGCTTTTCGCCTTTTCTTCTCAAGTATAGCGTTGGTTCCCCAATATAAAAACTCTCTACTGATTCGATTGCAGGGTCGATAATTTGAAAAGCTTTTAAAACTTCGCTATCTTTTTCATTCAAACGCGCGTTATCGTATGCTACTGTGAGTTCTCTCCCTGAAATCCTGGTAAACGATGGAATGATTGGTACTTTGCCAGTAGTAGAAGTATCATAACTCATTAAATGTGTCGCAGGAACCTTTTTTGATGACAAGGCAGATCGATTTTCGTTCCTCATAAACTCAATAACTATACTAGATTTAACTGAATTAATTTCTAATTTAATTTCTACTCGATCCGTGTTGTTGTAGTCTTTTCCAATAATTACTATAGATGTATCTTTTTTTAGTGCGTAAAATAAGTTATCCCAGGCTCTATCTGGCATAGCTTGTACAGCTTTTGATGACTCTCTTCTTAACTCTTTTAGGATTGCTAGACTGCTAGCGTGTGGAGCAATATTGAGAAAAAATGCTTCTAGCAAAGCTGTTTTGCCAGCATTGTTTTTGCCGCCGATTAAATTGACTCTTTCAAACCCAGAAATTTTGATTTGCTCAAAACACCTAAAATTTTGGATTTCTATTTCTTTCAGCATTACTTATCCTTTTGAATTAATCTAACTCATCTGCGTTAATCTGTGTTCATCTGCCTGTATCTGCGGTTAAAAAAAGAGAATTTTGCAACCGCAGATGACAATAGATTAACGCGGATTCACGCAGATAAAGAGAAGCCGCGCCTAACCCGGTGCACCCGATCGCACACCCTGATCTCCCGTCACCGTCGGATCCTTAGTTTCCTTCGGCATTTCAGACGCAACAGCACCACCATGCGGCCACTTCCAATCGCGGATTTCCGGCATATCGTCGCCGTGTTTAGTGATATATTGCCTGTGTTCGATCAGCTTGTCCCGCAGCGCCTGTTTCCCATAAGCCGCAGCATAACTCAGTTTCGGAACGCGGTCAATTACATCACCAACTAAATGGAAGCGATCGAGATCGTTCATCACCACCATATCAAACGGCGTGGTAGTTGTTCCCTCTTCCTTGTAACCGCGAACATGAATATTCGGGTGATTTTTGCGGCGATAAGTCAATCTGTGAATCAGCCAAGGATAGCCGTGAAAAGCAAAAATTACAGGCTTATCCTTCGTAAACAAAGCATCAAAATCCTTGTCAGACAAACCGTGAGGATGTTCTGTCGAAGGCTGAAGCGTCATCAAATCCACCACATTCACCACCCGCACTTTTAACTCAGGATAATCTCGGCGCAGAATGTCAACAGCCGCCAAAGTTTCCAGGGTTGGAACATCACCCGCACAAGCCATTACCACATCCGGTTCGCCACCTTTATCATTGCTAGCCCACTCCCAAATCCCGAGGCCCGCCGTACAGTGTTTAATCGCAGCATCCATATCCAAATATTGCAAAGCCGGCTGCTTTCCAGCAATAATCACATTCACATAATTGCGACTGCGGAGACAGTGGTCAGTTACAGACAGCAAAGTGTTCGCATCGGGCGGCAAATAAATCCGCACCACCTCCGATTTCTTGTTAATTACGTGGTCGATAAAACCCGGATCTTGGTGCGAAAAACCGTTGTGGTCTTGCCGCCAAACGTGAGAAGTTAGCAGGTAGTTGAGAGATGCGATCGGTCTCCGCCAAGGAATCTCGCGAGTAGTTTTCAACCATTTAGCGTGTTGGTTGAACATCGAGTCAATGATGTGAATAAACGCTTCGTAACAGGAGAAAAATCCGTGTCTTCCTGTTAGCAAATAGCCTTCCAGCCAACCCTGACAGAGATGTTCGCTGAGGACTTCCATCACGCGGCCGTCGGCAGACAGGTGCTCGTCATCCTCCGGTAAAATACTACCAGTCCACGCGCGGCCAGTCGCTTCAAACACCGGATCGAGGCGGTTTGAAGCAGTTTCATCCGGCCCGACAATGCGGAAATTTTGGTTTTCCTGATTGAGTTTCATCACATCCCGCAGAAAGCGGCCGGAAACGCGGGTTGCTTCTGCCATCACAGTCCCCGGTTTTTGCACGTCTACGGCGTAGTCTGCAAATTCTGGCATTTTCAAGTCTCGCAGCAGCAGACCGCCATTAGCGTGCGGATTTGCCCCCATCCGTCGATCGCCCTTCGGTGCAAGTTCCGCCAATTCCGCAATCAGTTTACCCTTATCGTCAAACAGTTCTTCGGGCTTGTAGCTTTTCATCCAATCTTCCAGGAGTTGGACGTGGCCAGGCTTAGAAGCCATTTCTGCTAATGGAACTTGGTGCGATCGCCACGATCCCTCAGTTTGCTTACCGTCAACCTCCTTCGGCCCAGTCCAACCCTTGGGACTTTTAAGTACAATCATCGGCCACTGAGGGCGATCGGAATAGCCCTTCGTGCGCGCTTCCTCCTGAATCGACTTAATTTCGCCGATCGCCGTATCCATCGTTGCAGCCATCAACTGGTGCATCGTTTCCGGGTCTGAACCCTCGACCCAATAAGGTTTGTAGCCGTAACCGACCATCAAACTCTCCAATTCCTCGCGGGGAATGCGCGCCAACACCGTCGGATTCGCAATTTTGTAGCCATTCAAGTGCAAAATCGGCAACACAGCCCCATCCCGAACCGGGTTGAGAAACTTGTTAGAATGCCAGCTAGCAGCCAGCGGGCCAGTTTCTGCTTCCCCATCGCCGACAACCGCCGCCACGATTAAATCGGGGTTATCGAAGGCCGCCCCGTAAGCGTGGACAAGGGCGTAGCCAAGTTCGCCGCCTTCGTGAATCGAACCCGGAGTTTCCGGCGCGACGTGGCTGGGAATACCGCCGGGAAACGAAAACTGTTTGAAAAGTCGTTGTATCCCCTCTTCATCTTGGGAAATGTTCGAGTAATATTCGGTATAAGTGCCTTCGAGATAGGTGTTAGCCACCAAGCCCGGCCCGCCGTGTCCTGGGCCTGCGATGTATATGGCGTTTAAGTCTTGGGCTTTGATGACTCGGTTGAGGTGAACGTAGATGAAGTTGAGGCCTGGAGTGGTGCCCCAATGTCCAAGGAGTCTGGGTTTGACGTGTTCGAGTTTGAGGGGTTCTTTGAGTAGGGGATTGTCGAGGAGATAGATTTGTCCGACGGAAAGGTAATTTGCCGATCGCCAGTAAGCGTTAATTTTGCCTAGTTCTGAGTCGGAAAGCGGTTTTAATTGGGGGATTTCGGTCGTTGTTAACATCATAAGCGATTCAATCCTGAGTTTGAGTGATGTGTTTGGTAAACTCTGTTTTGAAATTTGATGGAGGCCTAGAAACCGGGTTTTTTACAAAAATACTTGGTTACAACCCGCAGATTCGGGGAAAACCCGGTTTCTTTGTCGGAGTGCATAATTTATGTTTACTCCATATTTCACAAGCAAACAATTGAATTGTATACCAGTTTTATCTAAATCCAAGTTTAAATCAACGTTAATTTTTGATCGATAAGTCAGCTATTGTCGTGGCAGGAAAGCTGGATGTTGTGAGGTGAAAGCTAGCAATAAAAAAGATACTTCTCTAGGTAGAGGTAAGAATGATTTATGTGTGAAATTAAATTGGGAAAACTCAATTCAGAATTGAATTCAATAATCAGGAATTACCAAAGCCATAAAATAACAAAGACTCCTTAAGGAGCCTTCGCCAAAATATAAATCTTGGTATTCAGAACGTCTTTACCGGAATTCCTCGACCCTCGTGGGTAACGGGATGTCATGATTAGATCATGTCTGCTGCATCCATGTCTCTAATATAGTTCACGATTTAGATATGGGTCAAGTTTTAATCAGGAAAAGTATGAAATTTTTCCAGTGTGGGCAATTTACGGTATGGTATGCTAGCTACTTGTGGATTACCGCAGTTTTTTCCTTCCCCATTAGCTTAGCGCCTCAATTAGAGCATCTTTCTTCATCTTAGTTATTCCAGCAATTCCTCTTTTTTTAGCTATTGCTTTTAATTCAACAGTAGTCATTGTTCTGAGAATAGTCACGTCGTTTATTGTATCTGGCATTGATTGGGGAGTCAGATAAAATACACTCTTAATTGCGTCAAGTTTTTTGCCTTTGGTAATACCGCATTTCAGACTGGTGATTGGCTCAAAATTTTTCCAATACTTACGAGGAGCCTCATCAATTCGATTTGTAGCTATAGCAAGTTTAACGGATTTTAGCTCGCTATTCGGCTGTTCAATTAAATATTGCAACGCTGCTATAATTTCATCTCTGGATGCTGTGGAAAGATTGATTTTAGGCTTTTCCTCGCCTGCAAGGATTTTAGTGAGTGTCGTAGTATCATCATTATCGTCAGCAATAATGCACCAGACTCTTTCTAGCCCTGCTTCCTCTGCTACAGCATAAACAAAGGAATTACTAATAACTTGATACCTATCTTCACCAGTTTCTTTCACGATAACTGGAATCCAGTTTCGTCCACCCTCTTGTTTAAGTATCTTTGCAGTAGCTTTGATCAAAAACTCAGGGGCATCAGTAGCATCCCCTGGGTCGATTTCATCTATGTAGAGATGCATCAAACTGCCAAGAATGTTAGAAATTTTCATTGTAAAAAATACTCCTTTGCTAAATCTTTGTAGTAGTCATGGGCAGAACGATCTCGATAAACAGCAGGAATGCGTGAGAAGGCAGCATTAGCTATATTAGCGTAACTTGGTACTTGATGAATATGTAAGTCTTTTTTCGCAGTGGTGTACTTAGGGTAAAAGTAGGGTCGTAGGTTAAATCCTTCTTTTTTAGCATTTACAATAATATTGTTGATTGCTTGTTGAGCAACTTCTAGCTGTGGTTGTGTAATTTTTTCTCCATTAAGAAAGATTGGTAAGGCAATAGGATTTCCATCTTCTTTCGCAGCTTGTATTTCAGGGATAAATTTCTGAATTGCCTTTGCCGCATTCTCTAGGGAAAAGAGGTTGTTGTGCTTTGTAGGAATAAGAATAACATCAGCCGCATATACCGCAACTTGACTAATGAAACGCCAATTCGGGGATGAATCAATCAAAATATAATCATAGTCCTGCCTTGCAAAGTCGAGCTTCTTGTCCAGTGTACGCCGTTGCATTAACGTACGAAGTTCAGCCTCAGACTCGTTAGCCAGTTCATTGTCAGCAGGAATAATATCAAAACTGAGTTGTAATTTTTTATTAGAAAATTTATATGGAACCACGGCAGATTTTAGGTCTACGTTCTTTTCTATAAGAGCTTTTTTAACAAGCCCATCACTGACAGGAATACCCAAAGCACTTGTTAAATCTTGTTGATTGAAATCAAAATCTATTACTAAAACTTTCTTACCCAAAAAAGTTAAAATACCTGCCAGGTTAACTGTTGTAGTTGTTTTGCCAACACCTCCCTTGTTATTATAGATTGTTACTGTCAAGGCTCTACTGGTTTCTTCAATCTTCTTCCTTATCTCAGCAACAACTTTATCAACATTATTCACTTCCAGAGCCAAGCATTGAGTAGCTGGGAAGATTACTTTGCCATGCTTTCTAAACAGTTGAACATGGGATGAGTTAGTAATAATTCCCCATTTTGCTGACTTGCAATTAGAACCCAGTAACTGTTCCTTAAGTTGCTTAACAGTTTTTAAGTACCCTGGTGTACCTTCAGTAAGATTGATGTCTTTCCCTTTTAGCTCTAAAAGAAGATATGGATTAGATTGTGTGTGTAAGAAGATATCACCTCCAATATTTTTTCTTGCTGCTTTATCAACTATTCCACCACCATTAGTGTTATATTCTGGAACAACTTCATTAGAGTCAAACCCCAATGCTTGCAAAAACTGAGGTGAAAAGTGAGCACTGACAATAGCTTCTGAAGCGCCTTGAGGAAGACCTTGTAATGCAGTTTGAAGTGTAGTGGCTGGGGCATTCATGAGGAGGATAATTTAGTAATACTTTTATCTGAGTATACCAGAAATAACTACATTATTTCTAGTGGCGCGGTTTACGGACATGAGGCTGCTATAACTTTAGCGTTAATCAAGGTGAAAATCCGATCTAGTTCTAGTAAGCTTGCTAATTCTACAACCTCTTCTGAAGTTAAAATATTATCCTTTTTTCTCTCGGCTAGTTCTTCTAATCTGGCTTGCAGATTTTCCGTAAATTTGAATAAGTAAAGATTTCTGACTTTCTGCATCGAAATCTCGCTATCGATCCAGTAGGAAGGTTGTACCATAAGTTCAGATATCATGGTGATTCAATTACTCCAATTACTACATGGATAGTCTTGATTATATCATTAAAAAAAAATGTTCCGATCCCACGGTTTCTACAACCTGGATGTGAATCAATATTAACCTGCTGTTGCCAAAGAACGAACAGTTAAGATTTCATCAGGGCGGAGAACTTCTACAGTAGAAATAGGGACGGCTATAACTGTAAGAGACTCACCAACAGCATTAAATACTTCCAACAGACAGCCTTCTTCACCACCACTAGGATGAGGAACAAAATCAACCAATGTGGCAATATCTCCAGCTCTGAGTTGATATTCTGGTAAGTCACGAGTTAAAGCAACTTCCTGATATAGCTTTAGAATCATCTTAATTCTCCTTTTAAGCTGTCAGCCGGCCAAGTCCATTAGTCATCCCACGAGTCCGACAGGGGTTCAAACCCCTGTCTAATAGCTAAAGTCGGTTGAAACCGACTGAAGATTTGCCTGAAACCAATACATATCAACTAATTCTTCAGTCCTCTTTGAGAGGACTTTCGCTATGAGACAGGGGTTTCAACCCCTGTCGGACTATCGGTTTTACCTTAAGTTGACACCTATGAGCAGTGCTGTGTCCTTACTAATTTCAACGTCTCCTTACTAATTTCACTCTGTTTTCTTCTTACTCGCCGTAGCAGTCGTCGCCTTCTTAGCAGTGGTTTTCTTCGCAGCGGTTTCCGATTTCGCCGCAGTGGTTTTCTTCGCCGCAGTTTCCGACTTCGCCGCAGTGGTTTTCTTCGCAGTAGTTGTTTTCTTCGCCGCCGTTTCCGACTTCGCCGCAGTAGTCTTAGTAGACTTCTTCGACTTGCTAGATTTTCCGCCGCCCGCTGCTTCCTTCGCGGCTAACAAATCCAGTGCTTTTTGTAAGGTGAAATTCTCCACAGATTCATCCTTAGACAAGGAAGCATTGATATCCCCGTGTTTGACGTAGGGCCCATAACGGCCATCGTAAACATTGAGGAGTTCTCCCGATTCTGGATGCGCGCCCAATTCCTTCAACGGTGTGGCTGTTTTGCTGCTTCCCCGAACGGCTTTTGGTTGCGCTAATAGTTCCAATGCCCGATCGAGCGTTATAGTCAAAACATCATCAGGCGGCTTGATCGATCGATAATCCTTACCAACCTTACCCTGGTCGTGCACCACATAAGGGCCATACATCCCCAAATTAGCCTGCACCTTCGCCCCCGTATCCGGGTGAGTGCCCAACAGGCGAGGTAGAGTCAACAAACTCACCGCCATATCAACCGTCACACTATCCTTATCCGTCCCCTTCGGTAAAGAAGAACGCTTCGGTTTCTTGTTCGTTTCCGAAACATCCCCCAACTGAACATAGGGGCCGTAATTGCCAATCAGCACATAAATCGGTTCCCCAGTGTCCGGGTGCAAACCTAATTTTTCTGGCCCTTCAGTCTTTTGCTTTAACAGAAACTCCACTTTTTCCGGGTCTAAATCTGCCGGAGTCAAATCCTGGGGAATCGATGCTTTCACCTGGCCTTCTTCGTTTTCAGATTCGAGGTAAGCGCCGTATTTACCGATGCAAACTTTGGCTGTGATATTCTCCAATATCACAGTTCGGGCAACTTTCGCGTCAATCTGACTTTCCTGTTCTTTAACTTGCGTTGCAAGTCCCATTTCCCCTGTATAAAACTTTTGCAAATACGGCAACCATTTCGCCTCGCCCGTGGCAATTTCATCCAGGGTTTGTTCCATGCGGGAAGTAAAACCCGTGTCTACTAAGTCGGGGAAATGTGTTTCTAATAAAGTCGTGACGGCGAAAGCGGTGAAGGTCGGAATTAGCGCGTTAGCTATTAATTTCGCGTATCCTCGATCGACAATTGTACCGATAATACTCGCATAGGTACTCGGACGGCCCACACCCTCACTTTCCAGCATCTTCACCAGAGAAGCCTCGGTGTAGCGGGCGGGAGGTTGAGTTTCGTGTCCCACAGCCTCTACATCCTTACAATTAGGCTTATCCCCCACCTTCAGCGCCGGCAAAATCACCTCCTGGTCTTCCAGCGCCGCATTCGGGTCATCGGAACCTTCCACGTAGGCGCGCAAAAAGCCCGGAAAATCAATGCGTTTCCCGCTGGAACGGAAACCGGCATCTTCTACCTGAGTTAATACCGTGACGTGAGTTTGGCGCGAATCTGCCATTTGAGAAGCCACTGTCCGCTTCCAAATCAAATCGTAGAGGCGGAAATCAATCCCATCCAATCCCGTTTGCTGCGGAGTCCGAAAAGTGCTGCCGGCGGGGCGAATAGCTTCGTGGGCTTCCTGGGCGCCTTTGCTTTTGGTTGTATATTTGCGCGGTTGGGGGCTGAGGTATTCGCTACCGTAAAGTTCTTGCACGCAACTGCGGGCGGCAGTAATCGCCTGTTCGGACAAATGTACCGAATCCGTCCGCATATAGGTGATAAAACCGCGTTCGTACAAACTTTGGGCAATTCGCATGGTTTCCCGCGCACCCAGTCTCAGCTTGCGGTTAGCCTCCTGCTGTAAAGTCGAGGTCGTAAACGGTGGCGACGGTTTGCGGGTGACTGGCCGTTCTTCGATATTACCGACAGTCCAGGGTTTGTTTTGAATGCGTGCGAGTAAAGCCCGCGCCTGTTCTTCGTTCAGCAAAAGTACGCGGCGGCCTGCGGTAATCTGTCCGGTATTTTCATCGAAATCGCTACCGTTGGCAACTTTTACATTCCCGACTGTCACCAGTTTTGCCTCAAATGCACCCGCCTGTCCTTTGGCGGGAGGTTTGGGGGGGGTCAAAGTTGCTTTCAAATCCCAGTAGCTACCTTGGCGGAAAGCGCGGCGTTCCCGTTCCCGGCGTACCAACAGCCTTACTGCGACTGACTGGACTCGCCCTGCGGACAAACCCCAGGCGATTTTCTTCCACAGTAGCGGAGAGAGGGTGTATCCGACGAGTCGATCGAGAATTCGGCGAGTTTCCTGGGCCTGTACCACTCGATTGTCGATATCGCGGCAGTGAGTTAGGGCGTCGCGGATAGCTTCGCGGGTGATTTCGTGAAACACCATCCGCTTGATGGGAACTTTGGGTTTGAGGATTTGCAGCAAATGCCAGGAAATGCTTTCGCCTTCCCGGTCTTCGTCAGTGGCTAGAATCAGTTCTGTGGCGTCTTTTAGCGCATCTTTGAGTTCTTTAACAATTTTCTTTTTATCTTTGGGGATGACGTAAAGCGGTTCAAAATCTGCCTCCACGTTGACGCCGAGTTGCGCCCATTTTTCACCTTTAACGGCTTCTGGTATTTCTTCGGCGGAGGATGGGAGGTCTCGGACGTGGCCCATAGATGCCTCTACCCGGTACGTAGAGGGCAGGAAGTTACGAATGGTACGGGCTTTGGTGGGAGATTCGACGATAACTAAAGTTGACATGGCATCTTTTTATATATGGATGGACTGCCGATCGGGTTGCAGGTCACAAGCTGATGGGATTTTACTGCTTTTGGGGCAAAGACCAGGAACCCTTGTCTCTGCAAGATGCACGGAATGTCTCTCACCTGACTCTAGCAGAATTGGCGGTAACTGGATGCTGAGACTGCTGGATGCGGGCGGATGGTTCCTCTGTTGTAGATTTGAGATTTGAGATTTGAGATTGGGCAAGATTTGATGGTTTCCCCGCAAACAAGACTTGAAATGCGATCGAGAATTGGTCGAATAGTCGATCGCACTCACCAGCTAACATCAGATATTGTGGACTAATTCTTGATACCATTTTGCGATCGCGTTATTATAAACACTAGGCAAAATGACGTAAATCTTTGATTGATAGAACAACCGCAGATGTCAGGCAGATAGACACAGATTAACGCAGATATAACTGACAATTTTTATTATTCTTGTGGGATGGGCGTCCCGCCCGTCCAGAAAGAAGGGGCTCTTCTGGCCCATCCCACTTTCAAGAGTGTAAGTTATTAAATTTTCGTTCCTAACATTGGACATAATTCGGAAGTTGCATCAAGAACTCGGGGTGCCGGCTGAAATTTTGATCCAGCCATATCAATCGGTACAAACCCCTGCTTAAGTATTTTTGTTTACTGCGGATCGAATTTCATCTGCACCGCAAATTCAGCAATTTCTGTCAGGCTTGAGTCAGGATCGAGAGATAACCTTGAGATAGCCAAGGAGGATATTTTGTGAATGTAAAAGCTTTTGACGCCTATCGCTGTAGATTTTTGAAATTACTTGAGTACATTGATGCCAATCTAGAAGAAAATCTCAGTGTAGATAAACTCAGTATTGTTGCTGCGTTCTCAAAATATCATTTTCACCGACAATTTTCTGAGTTTTTAGGAATCGGCGTATACAAATACGTCCAGTTAAATCGCTTGAAGCGCGCCTCTTATCAGCTCGCATTTCGCGATCGCCCGATCGTCGATATCGCCCTCACGAGTGGCTACGAAAGCCCTGAAGCCTTTGCTCGTGCATTCAAAAAGAGCATAGCACAAACTCCTTCTGAATTCAGAAAGCAGCCGCAATGGGAAAATTGGCACGCCACTTACCAACAATTAAGCGAACTGAGGAACCAACACATGAAATCCGATACATCCGCTGAACAAGTCAAAATCGTCATCTTCCCAGAAACAAAAGTTGCAGCCCTCGAACATCGGGGAGATCCGCAGCTAATCGGCAATTCTGTCCGTAGATTCATCGAGTGGCGCCAGCAAAATAATCTGCCTCCCAAGGTGAGCAAAACTTTTAACATTGTCTACGACAATCCAGCCGAAACCGCGCCGGAAGACTATCGCCTGGATATTTGTGCAGCCACGGATCGTAATGTTATAAATAACTCATTCGGAGTGATGGGAAAAATTATCCCTGGAGGTCGTTGTGCCTTACTGCGCTATACTGGTTCTAACGACAATCTTGGTGAAGCAGTAAGATACCTTTACTCCGAATGGTTGCCACAAAGTGGTGAAGATCTGCGAGATTTTCCCCTATATTTTGAGAGAGTCAGTCTTTTTCCAGATGTACCAGAATCTGAGGCGATTACTGACGTGTTTCTGCCTCTGGAGTAGTTCAGCACTTACGCACTGGTGGTCAGAAACCGGGTTTTTTACGAAAATCCTTCGCTGTAGTCCACAGATTGACTAAAAAACCCGGTTTCTTTGATGGTGGTGCATCCAGGACTGTAGTTGAGTGCAATTAATGCCAAATCTGGGTAAACATCCCCTTGATGTCAATATTATTCGTAGGGTGCGTCGCCATCGACAATTCTAGCTATTGACAACGATTTAAGTAGCGACGCACCACGCCAGATAGTAAAGGGGATAACTAACCCCGATTTGGGATAATGCCAATTTGAAAAAATTTTGCTACAGTCATTAATTATAGAGAAATTATCTGTTATGTGCATAACTCCCCGCCGGACACGGCAATGCCGTTTCCCTACAGATGATATCTTCTAATTTCATCGTTTTATAGCTAAAAAATTATGGCATTTGAATTCGACCATATCTTCATCTTAACTGATATTGGTGCCCCGATCGCCGATCGCCTTTCATCCCTCGGTTTAGTCGAGGGTTCGTCTCGCATTCACGTTGGACAAGGTACCACAAATCGCTGTTTCTTTTTCCATAACGCGATGTTGGAACTGTTGTGGGTGCGCGATCCAGAGGAGGCGCAATCTGAGCCTATTTATCGGACTCGTCTGTGGGAGCGATCGACAAATCGCAATAATGGCGCCTGTCCCTTCGGCATCTGTTTGCGTTCAACCACAGGTTCTGAGGACACAGTAGCATTTTCTAGTTGGGCATATCGTCCGCCCTATTTACCTGAAACAATCAGCATCGCGGTAGCCACAAATAGTGATAATTTAACTGAGCCGATGCTGTTTCAAACTCCCTGGGGAAAACGTCCAGATTCATCCTCTACTGAGAAATTACAGCCCCTGAGTCACGGTGTTGGTTTCCGCGAAATTACTCGTGTAGAATTAGTAAGTCCTGCTGCGAATAATCCGTCACCAGAACTGCAAGCAGTAATTGATACAAATCAGGTCAAGTTAAGGAAAGGAACCGAGTATTTTCTAGAGCTAGGCTTTGATGGAGAAGTGCATGGGAAACAAGTAGATTTTCGACCGGGATTGCCGCTGATTATCAGTTGGTAATGTCAAGTTGCAAGCTAACAGTGGACATCTTCCATTCATTCCCAACTAATCTAGAAATTATCTACATTTATTTGTGTTTATCTGCCTTTAATCTGCGGTTCATTTATTAATCAAATATTTATGCAATCTTGTTTAACGATCTCTATAAGCTGTAGGAGTCATCCCCGTCAACTGCCGAAACTGTTTGCTCAAATGGCTGTGGCTGTTGAACCCACATTCTAAGGCAATTTCCGCGATCGATCGCTCTTTTTGCTGTAACAACTCCTTCGCCCGTTCGATCCGTTGTTGAAGCAGATACTGATAGGGAGCTATTCCCATCGCCACTTTAAACATATGGCTAAAATGAAACTGACTCATCCCCAGGAACGCAGCCAAATCAGCGAGCTTAATGTCTTGACTTAGATGTTCGTTTATGTATTCCAAGACTTGCAACAATTGACGCTGAGGTAAACCGCCCTCGTAAATTGTCAGGCGAGGTTTGGTAGTAAAGTATTGTCTGAGCAAATGCACTGCTATAATATTTTACACTGACTTGATGTAGAGATTTGGGCTTAAATTTTGCTGCTGTAGTTCCGAAAGTAGCATAATGCCGAGTGACTCAATTTGTCGATCGCGCATCCGAAATTCCGGCAGCAATTCCAGGCGATCTGGATTCATGTCAGACCGGGCAGCCCTAGTCTCGCCACCCAGCTAAACTCAGCCATTACCCTAGACTTTGGTCGTAAATCTTATCCGGTTAAATGCTCGTAGAAGTGTGTTGAGAGTCGATCGCGTCAATACCAAAAATCAGAGTTTGCAATTGTTTTTATTGTTAAGTTTCAAAAGAGGGTTGACAAATGTACAACAAAGGTTCATGTCAATGCGGTGCGATCGCCTTTGAGTTCGAGGGGCCGTACTTTCTCACATTCTGCCATTGCCAAATCTGCCAAAAATTACATGGTTCAGCATTCGCACCAATTCTTCATGCAGAATCAAAAACGTTTAAATGGTTGCAAGGCGAAGAATTCCTCAGTTATTTCAATTCTTCATCATATTTGAGAAGAGTATTTTGTAGCAAATGTGGCTCTAATATGCCAATAGTCAGTCACGAGCTAAATCATATTGCTGTCCCGGCAAGCGTTATGGACACACCAGTTGAACAGCAACCTGTAGCGCATTTTTATACTAGGTCAAAAGCAAGTTGGTTTTGCATCAATGATGACGCATTGCAATATGAAACCGTCCCGCCAGGAGGAATTCGGGAAGTTTACGAACGAGTTAAGAATGCAACTTAACAACAGGCTGGAGTCCGATATGGTAACGCGCGATCGATCGACCAATGTCATCGATAGCCCGTACATTTTAGGTTTGATATCATCGAAAATCTAAAGACCGCAATAAGATTCGTTCGTAGTGTGGACTTTAGTCCGCAAAAAGGAGCGGAGTAAAGTCCACACTACAAGCCATTTTTGTTTGAGATCATCGAAAGTCTAAAGTCGTAGTGTGGACTTTAGTCCGCAAAAAGGAGCGGAGTAAAGTCCACACTACAAGCCATTTTTGTGATGCTAATCGACTGGACATCATTTTAAGGCTGAACTTCCCGCAGCCGCCGATCGAGAAAACGGCGTTCGCTATCATTCGTAACTAGCGCCAGTGCTCTCTCATAGCTCTGTGCCGCTTCTGCTGATGCTCCCATACGGCGCAACAAATCGGCCCGCGCAGCGTGAAACAGGTGATAGCCATCGAGTTCGGGGCCGATCGCATCCAGAAGCGCGATCGCAGTTTGCGGCCCATCTACCATCGCGATCGCCACCGCCCGATTCAGCGACACAATTGGCGATGGCTGTAAGCGTTCGAGCAGATTATAAAGCTGAACAATCTGCTGCCAGTTTGTCTCTTGGGCCCGCACCGCCCGACAATGCACGGCTGCGATCGCAGCTTGCAAAGCAAACGGCCCGATCCCGCCACGGAATGCTTCCTCAACCAGCGGCAGCGCCTCGACAATCTGTGCCCTGTTCCAGCGACTGCGATCTTGCTCTTCCAGCAGGATCAGGTCGCCAGACTCATCCAGACGCGCATCGCGCCGCGAGTCGTGCAGCAACATCAGAGCCAGAAGAGCAGTCACTTCCGCTGGCGGTTGCGGTGCCATCAACATCCTCACCAGTCGCCCCAGCCGGATCGCTTCGGCGCAGAGATCCGCTCTCACTATTGTCTCGCCATGCGTCGCCGCATAACCTTCGTTAAAGATCAAATAGATCGCCGTCAGCACCGCTTCCACGCGATCGGGCAAATCCTTCGTATCCGGCACTGTGTAGGGAATGCCCGCGTCACGAATCTTGCGCTTTGCCCGTACCAGCCGCTGCGCCATCGTCGCCGTTGGTACGAGAAAGGCCCGTGCGATTTCATCCGTCTCCAGGCCACCCAGCAGGCGCAGCGTCAAAGCAACCTGAGCCTCGATCGCCAGCGCGGGGTGACAGCAGGTGAAAATCAACCGCAATCGCTCGTCGGGGATTTCGCCGATATCGTCATCGATTTCTTCGATAGTTTCGATCGACTCAGAGGCAGCATACACTTCAAGTTTTTCGGCAAGTCGCGTCCGCCGTCTGAGGCGATCGATCGCCTTAAATCGAGCTGTTTTAATCAGCCACGCGCGCGGGAGATCGGGGATTCCGGCAGTCTGCCACTGCTTCAGTGCAGCCGTAAAGGCTTCCTGCGCCGCCTCTTCGGCTACGTCGAAATCTCCAACCAGTCCGATCAATGTGGCGACGATCCGACCCCAGTCCGATCGATAAACGGAGTCAATGGCTTGGGTTACGTCTGGTTTTGCGTTTGGCATCACAACCTGATGAGAAAAATTTTTGGCGAGGTGTCGATTTGAGCGATCGCCCTTCGACTTATACCATTTTTTTAAATTTATGACAGACTTTTGCCAACTAGGGAAACGAGATAATTACAACGTCTTGTCGTCGTATCAAAATCGCCAATAGCCTAACTTCTCGTTGAAACCAAAATAGCCGATAGACTTGACACAGTATAATCGCACTGCTATATTATAATGAGCGCTCGATATAAACTTTATGCCCAAAATCGTCCATGCCCAAAATCGTTGACTCTGAGGAGTATCGTAAAGAGCTTCTCCATAGATGCTTTAACCTATTTGCCGAAAGCGGATATGCTAGTGTTACAACACGACAAATCTCTAAGGCATTGGGTATCTCCACTGGAGCAATGTATCACTACTTTGCTAGTAAACAGGTGTTGTTTGAGCAATTGGTTGAGGAGATCAGTTGGCAGGATGTTTATCTATTTAAGTCGATTGCTGAAGGAGGAACGCTGACCGAACGCATTGAAAGACTTGGATGTATGCTGGTTCAGCATGAAGAACACTTTGTCAAACAGGCAGTAATTTGGACAGATTTCTACCAGCATACCGCCGTGACAGAGATTAACAGTAATCCCATTTTTCAGCAAATAGATCGGCGCTATCAACAAATGATGGAGGAACTGCTTAATCTCTCAGATCCGAAGCTCGCTCGATTTGTCTGGACTTTGATCAATGGTATCTTGATCGAGCAGATAGAACGTGAAAATAGCTTTTCCTTTGCCCAGCAGATTCACTTATTTACCAAGATGTTAATTGCCTACTGCGAAAAATACTGTATCTAGCCTTAACAGGCAGACAACTGTAAAAGCTCTATCGACATTAATTTAAATAATTCGAGCGCTCGAATTAAAACACTCAAAACACCATAGGATGTTGACTATGAACATTTCTGCCCAACCGATTCTAGAAAACTTGCAGCATCTAGAAACTTCGCTGTTCTCCCTATCGCTTATCTTGTTTTGTATTATCTTCGCTGAAATCGGCGTTGACTTTTTCTTTCGTAAACAACGGAATTACCGAGAAACGGCTGCAAATATCGGTGTTGGTATCGTTCATGATTTTCTCAGCGATCAATTAGCAAATGTTGTAGCTGTAGTTGGGCTATCCCTAATTGCGGCAGTCAGTCCTCTAAAGGTTCCTGTAAATGGCTGGACAATGCTATTAGCAGTATTCATCGCAGATTTTCTCTATTACTGGAACCATCGTGCAGAACATCGGATTCGTTTTTTTTGGGCATATCACAGCGTTCATCATAGTTCCACTGATTTTAATTTGACTGTAGCGCTGCGGCTGGCATGGGTTGAAGACTTTATCCTTTGGATTTTCTACATTCCGATGGCACTGCTGGGATTTCATCCCCTACAAGTCTTGATTGCGCTCGAAGTTGTGGGGCTATATCAAGTCTGGATTCACAATCAGAAAATTGGGCGATTGGGAATTCTCGAATCCATGATGAATACAGCTTCCAATCACCGTGTACATCATGGCTCAAATCTGCCATACATTGATAAAAATTATGGTGGCATTCTGATTGTTTGGGATAGGTTGTTTGGAACTTACCAAGCCGAGACGGAAAAGGTGATCTACGGGCTGACTGAAAATATTCAAACCCACAATCCTATTCAGATCAATATTATGGAATATTCCAGAATCATTAGCGATTTACGACGATCGCAGACTCTCAAAGAATGGTTCTTGAGTCTATTCGGTCCGCCTGAATGGAAACCACAAGCATTCAAACAACTGCCTAGCAAAGATTAAACCTACTTGAATCTATCTCTATGAAACTTCATTCTGTCTCGCAAATTTTGGAACGCCTGTTTCGATCAAATTACAGGTCTATCCTGTTTACCTATGGGCTGACGTTGCTGGAAAATACGTTTGAATTGCTATATCCGCTAGCGATCGGATTTGCTATCGATCAGCTTCTAAAGGGAAACTATAGCAACATCATCCCCTTTCTATGCATTTGGCTGGCACATGCGATTACAGCTATTTCTCGTCATGTATACGATACTCGAACCTTTACCAGTATCTATAGCAACTTAGCAACAGCGATGGTTGTAGAGCAGAGTAAGCAGGGCGCTTCAACGGCTCAAATTGCTGCGCGTTCCGTGCTTTCCAGAGAATTTGTCGATTTCTTTGAGCGAAATATTCCCCAAATTATTGCAGGGTTGTTTAGCTTTGTTGGCGCATTGGTAATGCTATTCATCTATGACATACAGATTGGCGCATATTGTTTGGCTTTGCTTATTCCGTTGATTTTGATCAATCGCAGCTATGCTCAGAAATCACAACGGTTGAATCAAAACTTGAATAATCAGCTAGAACAGGAAGTAACAGTTTTAAGCCAATCTGAGGCTGAAGTAGTGAGATCGCACTACTTGTTAATAGCAAAATGGAGAGTCCATCTTTCTAATGCAGAAGCCCTGAATTATGGATTTATAGAACTGTTTACGATTTTACTTGCTGCCACGGTTCTGATTCGTACAGTCTGGATTCCAGGCATTCAAACAGGTGAGATTTATGCCATTATTTCCTACCTGTGGAACTTTTTAAAGAGCTTAGAGAATATTCCAGCACTGGTACAGCAGTTTAGCCGGTTACAGGATATTGGGCAGAGAATGCAACTAAGTTCTGAGGCATTGAGCAAGCTGTGAATCTTGAAGTGATGGCAGCAGCCCAATAACTGTTCTGAACTAGAACGTATCAATACTAATTGATCAGTTGGGGTGCAAAGTTTGGCTGCATCTGATAGGTACATCAGTTATACAGAGAACCTTTGATAGGATCGTGATTAAAGATTAGAGTGTTGGCTCTCAGTATTGAATTTAGCTGTAATTGGAGGAACTATGATGTCAATGAGATTATTTACAATTTTGTGGCTAACAGGCATGGTAGGCATCGTTTCTCTTTGGTGGATGAAATTACCTATTCCTGAGGATGAAGAACTTCAGATGCCGCTCTGGGGAATCAAATTGATTTCTTTGATTCAACCAACCTTTCTTTTGTCTATTACTGTCTTGATTGGTGTTGTACTAGCTCATAAAGTTGGATTATCCGCACCTCTGGCTGAGGCAGTGTCTAATCGAACTTCAATTAGTTTGGCTATTCAGCCCCAAGTGCTTCCAGGAATTATTGGAGGCTTGATCGGAGTTATTGGATTAACTTTTATTCAGTTTTGTGCTAAAGTTTTTCTACCTTCTGATTTTATTACGAAGGCTGAAACTCTATCAAGCAACACCCCATTTTTGACTCGTATTCTGTATGGAGGTATTACCGAAGAATTATTGCTCAGATGGGGAATAATGACGCTTTTAGTATGGATAGGTTGGCGTATTTTTTCAAAAGGGCAGGGTGTGCCTTCCATATTCTGCTTTGTATCGGCGATCGCCCTTTCAGCATTTCTCTTTGGGCTGGGTCATTTACCCCTTGCCTTCGTACTAGGAACACAAGTCACTCCTTCAGTCATTACCTATGTGATTGTGGGTAATTCATTTTTTGGCATCATTGCAGGCTATCTGTACTGGCGTAAAGGTCTTGAAGCGGCAATGATTTCTCATATGTTGGTTCATGTTGTTATGGTTACATTTACCCGTTTAGCCCGATGATACAAGAATGGAATGTTTTCATTGACAACTCACTGTAAATGTTAGCCCCATTCGGTAGTACAATAATCCCAATGCACCAGATTGACACAAAGTTCTTAGTTGAGGATTCGAGGCAATCGGCAACTGGTGATTAGGAACGCCATCGTACAGCAAGCTCTTGGTGCTGGAAGCATAAGGAGAATTTTAGTGTTAAAATTTGCTGGGAAAGTCGGTCGAGGTAGAATCGTTTTATGCTTGCTCAATCCATCCTAGAAACAACCAGATTGATTTTGCGCCCCCTATCTCTTGCAGATGCGCCATCGCTCCAAAGTGTGGCAAGCGTTCGTGAGATTGCCGATACTATGATTTCTATTCCTCATTATAAATTAAAATCTTACCTCAAAGTTCCAAGACCCCAAAGTAATAAGGTGAACGAAGTTGCACAGACAAACTTCAAAAAAAACTGTGGGAGATTATCAAAGTAATGATTAAATATTTCGGAACAGGACAGCCTGTAAGGATATGGTGTCAGGACGAGAGTAGATTTGGATTGATTACTATGCAGGGCAAGATGATTACATTGAAGGGGATAAAACCCATCGGCAAAAAGCAATCTTTAGCGAGAAAACTTCTATCTTTATGGAGTTGTAGAACCATCAACAGGTGAACAATATTATCAAGAATTTTCTCAGCTCAATCACAACTGCTTTCAAGAGTTTTTAAATGGATTTGCTGAAAAATATTCAGAGAGTTTCAATCTAATTATCATGGATAATGGTAGCTTTCATAAAGCTCTCTTGTTAGACTGGCATGACCATGTGATGCCAATATATTTACCTGCCTATAGTCCTGAATTGAATCCGATTGAAAGATTGTGGGAACAAAAAAAGACCTCAAGTTGGCAAATTATTCGAGTTTAGAGAAACTCAAAGAACAGGTAGATATAATTATCAAATCTCTCACGAATGAAGAAGTCTTATCTCTCTGTAGTTGGGACTATATCCTTGAAGCTATATTAAGTGCAGGTTCATAGTGAATTGGTATTACACAGGGCAACAACGGAGGCAAATAGACATCTGGTAAAAAGAAATTAGGCGAGGAGCGAGCGATCGCACTTGCTCGGATCCGGGTGAAGCATTTGGACATAAAATCAAGGGTTTTAGGCATAAATTGTCGCCCTCGGCGTACGCCCTACATTTATCAAACAGATGTCTCTTCAAGATCGTAACCTGACGAGCAAAATTTTTTGGCGAGGTGTCGATTTGAGCGATCGTCCTTCGACTTACTGATACAGGGAAACAACCGAGACAAACCAATGAAATATTTGCTGCTGATTTACATGGAAGAAAACGCCATGAACCAGACCGATCGCGAACATTGTTATGGAGAATCCACACAGCTTGCACAAGAACTCCATGCAAAAGGGCAGTTTTTGTCGGCAGCCCCGCTGCACCCTGTAGCGACGGCGACTAGCGTCCGGGTGCGCGACGGCAAACAGTTTGTTACCGATGGCCCGTTTGCAGAAACTCGCGAACAACTCGGCGGGTTCTTCCTGGTTGATGCCCAGGATCTCGACGAGGCGATCGCGATCGCCGCCCGCATTCCAGGGGCGCGCGCCGGCACGATCGAAATCAGACCAGTAATTGAGGTCGCGGGATTACCTAAGAATTAGTTTTTGCACTTCTTAAAGACAATTTGAGTGCAAAAGATAACGCCTAAAACTCAACAAACAGGAGCAAGCCATGCAACTCAATCCTTATCTCTTTTTCAACGGTAACTGCGAGGCAGCTTTCAAGTTTTACGAGCAATGTTTTGGGGGCAAAATCGTCACAATGCTCACTAACGCGGATGCGCCAACTGCGGAACCAAAACCCTGTGAATTATCTACTGATTGGCTTGACAAAATTATGCACGCGTGTATGGAATTCGGAACGTATCGCTTGATGGGTTCTGATTGTCCGCCTAAGTTTTTTGAAGAAACCAAAGGCTTTTCTGTACAAATCGCGATCGACGATCCAACAGAGGCGGAACGTATCTTTCACGCCCTCGCTGAAAATGGCACAGTGAAGATGCCATTCGGGCAAACTTTTTGGGCTTTTCGGTTTGGAATGCTGGTCGATCAGTTCGGTATACCGTGGATGGTTAACTGCGAGAAAGCTGCCTAAATCAAAGAGAGGCTTAACTGTTTCCGTCACTTCCGCCACTAGAACGATTAGTAGAAACACCATGCAAAACAGTCAAAAAATCACACCATGCCTCTGGTTTAACTTTAATGCCGAAGAGGCTGTCAATTACTACCTGAGCATTTTCAATAACAGCAAGATTTTGGAAGTTTCGCACTACGGCGATGCCATACCCGAACACAAAGGCAAACTGCTTACCCTGCTGTTTGAAATTGAAGGGCAGCAGTTTCAGGCACTCAACGGTGGGCCGCAATTCCCATTCACTGAAGCCATTTCCCTCAGTGTGGACTGCGAGACACAAGAAGAAGTTGACACGCTGTGGAGCCAGTTGTCCGCAGGTGGAAGTGAAAGTCAGTGCGGCTGGCTCAAAGACAAGTTCGGGCTATCTTGGCAAATCGTACCGCGATCGCTCACAGAAATGCTGAAGGACAAGGATGCCGACAAGGCGACGCGCGTGATGCAAGCCCTGTTCGCAATGAGCAAGATTGATGTTGCTCGCTTGCAGCAAGCCTACAACCAGCAATAGCCAACAACGCAACAACTACCATTTACTTTCCCATAAAACAACAAAAGGAGAAGACCGTGGCTACTAAAATTTTCGTCAATCTGCCCGTAAAAAAGCTCGATCGATCTATTGACTTTTTTACTAAACTCGGCTTCACCTTCAATCCTCAGTTTACTGACGAGACAGCCACTTGCATGATTGTCAGCGACGACATATTCGTCATGCTTTTGACTTACGAAAAGTTCAAGACTTTTACGCCCAAAGCAATTTGTGATGCCACCAAAAGCACAGAAGTGCTGGTGTGTTTATCTACTGAGAGTCGAAAAGAAGTTGATGAAATGGTTGAGCGGGCGATCGCCGCTGGTGGAACAACCTATAATGAACCACAAGACCACGGGTTTATGTATTCCCATGGATTTCAAGACTTAGATTGTCACATTTGGGAACTTGTCTACATGGAACCAAGCGCAGTAAACCAATAGTCACTGCGTTCACAATGGAAGAAAGATTGCGATCGCCATTACAAATGTAATACACTGGTTACAACCTTTGAGATGATGATGCAAATGCGGATTGAACCTTACGACGCTCAACAACTGGATGCAATCATTCGCCTTTCTCTTCGGGCATGGACTCCGGTATTTGATTCGATTCAGAAAGCGATGGATCTGGATGTCTACCAGAGTTTCTATCCCGATGGTTGGCGCGTCAGCCAGCAAGAGGCTGTCGAAGGTGTCTGCGCTGCGGAGGATACAAATGTCTGGGTTGCTATTGATGCAGGTTCCACCGTGGGCTTTGTCGCCGTGAAACTCGATTCGGAAAGCAGCATGGGTGAAATTTACATGATCGCTGTCGATCCAGACTTTCAAGGTCGTGGCATTGGCTCCGCTCTGACAGAATTCGCTGTAAATTGGATGAAAGATGCGGGGATGTCTGTTGCAATGGTCGAAACCGGAGGCGATCCAGGTCATGCCGCAGCACGTCGCACCTATGAAAAGGCGGGTTTCGGGCTGTTACCGATCGCCAGATACTTCAAAAAGCTGTAGATTTGTCGATCGGGTGGAACGTTATTGTCATTGAACTCGTCGATCTGGTTACTTCTTCACAAGATAAATAAGCGATAATATAGTAGGAAAAATTGATGATTGACCATACTGGCATTAACATTAGTAATTTCGAGAAAAGCAAAGATTTTTACACCAAAGCCTTAGCCCCGCTTGGTTATCAATTACTGAAAGAGTTTGATGCTTCTGTGACTGGTTCTATATCTCTGGCAGGTTTTGGAATAGACGGAAAGCCCGATTTCTGGATTACACAGGGAGAGGTAAATACCCCTAGAATTCATATTGCTTTCCGCGCAGAAACTCATGAGATGGTTCAGGCTTTTTACACAGCAGCGCTAGCAGCAGGGGGGCGAGACAATGGTACTCCGGGTTTGCGAACTCACTATCATCCTGATTATTATGGTGCTTTTGTTTTAGATCCAGATGGACATAATATGGAAGCAGTATGTCATTTTCCTGTTTAACATTAATCAAGGCAGTGAAAATAAAATTTCAAAAGTAATGAATGATGATAAACCTCCGCTCCGCCACCTCCGCTGATTTAGCTCTACTGCGACATTGGGATGAGCAACCTCATGTGGTTAATGCAGATCCTAACGATGATTGGGGTTGGGAAATAGAACTCGATCGCACTCCCGACTGGAGGGAGCAATTAATTGCTGAAATTGATGGCCGTGCGATCGGATTTATTCAGATTATCGATCCAGCACTTGAGGATAGTCACTACTGGGGCGATGTTCCAGCGAATCTACGTGCGATCGATATCTGGATTGGAGAAGAGACAGATTTGGGCAAAGGCTATGGCACACAAATGATGCAGCTTGCACTGACTCGATGTTTCGCCGACTCTGCTGTGACGGCTGTACTCATCGATCCACTTGCTAACAATACCCGTGCCCACCGCTTCTACGAACGTCTTGGCTTTCAATTTGTTGAACCGCGACAGTTTGGTGACGATGACTGTTTTGTTTATCGCCTGAACCGGGCAGATTGGCACCCCAGTAATGAGAATAACGCTCAATGACTTATTCTTGCACAAGCATCGCCCTGGAAAGGAGGTTAGTGAATGACAAAAATCGTACTTTATATTGCAACCAGTCTGGACGGTTATATTGCTCGTAAAGACGGCAGTATTGATTGGCTTACAGCTTTTGAGACGGACGAAACTGACCACGGGTATGGTGAGTTTTATCGATCGATCGATGGATTGGCGATGGGACGCAAAACCTACGAACAGGTGTTGAGCTTTGGCGAGTGGCCCCATCCCGGCAAGCCATCCTACGTTTTTACCCAGCAAAGCCGATCGCCCGATCGCGATGATGTGTTATTTACCTCCGCAACGCCCGATCGATTTCTGCACGAAATGGAGTTGCAAGGACTCAAACGAATTTGGCTAGTTGGAGGTGCAGAATTAATCGCCTCATTCCTCCAATGTCAACTGATTGATGAATATATTCTGTCGATCGCACCTATCATGTTAGGCGAAGGAATTCCCTTATTCTTGCCATCTCCCATGGAGATGAAATTAAAGTTAATAGAAGTACAGAAGTATCCGACCGAGTTAGTTCAAGTAAGATACACCAAATATAAAAGTAAATAAAAAATACAGACAAAGGAAGCTTTCACATGAGCAAAGTTCGCATTTAATTCTGCTGAGGAATCAGTACAGGTTTTATTTATCGAGTGATGTCTAGCTTTAAAATGATTAGAGGCGTACCAATTGCATCGGGATAGCGACGGTTAACAACAACTTTGAATGCCAACTCAATTTGAGTCTGAGGAAAGTTTTGTGAAACCCATGCTGGCGAAAAATTGTATTAAGCAGACGATGGCGACAGTCCTAATAATGAATGTAATTGTTGGCAATCCGTTTCAGCAACAAACAATCTCAGATGTACCAGATAGGAATCTCCTCAGAATACAGTCTTATCGTCAGTCAGTTTTCCTGTTCTTGAATTAGTACAGGTCAAGGGAATTTTCAAGGTCAAAATTCATTCTTTATTGTAGAATATCTTTGAGCAAACTCCACAGCAGCAATCGGGTGGGCTCAAAGCCTCTGTCCACAACCAGAAGTTTGATGAAAGCCGACGAACTCCCGCGATTGCTATCAGTCAAGCCCCTCTCTATCCCAGGGCTGATTTATTCTAATATCAATTTACGATTTAAATCTGGACAAAGCTTTTAGTAGCAAGGAAAACAGGAGTTTTTAATAATTTGCTAAGCCTGCTACAGAAAGATCTACCCAACGCCTCATAACATAAGGGTTAGAGAGATTGGAAAATTTTAGAAGGAATCAGCCCTGCTCTCTATCCCAATCTCCTGCTGCTTCAAAAGCAGAGTTTGCCTAATATCGATAGGGACTGTTGACATTTGGTAAAATCCCCATGTATTGTTAACGGAAAATTAGTACCCCGTGAGGACGGTGATTATATCTATTCAGGCGATCGTCTCAATTGAGACTGATTACCAGGAATATTTGGTGAGGTCAGACAGGAAAATGTCAGTGATGCAACCGCATCAAAATCTCGCAATCGAATCGGATTTGCAGCGGTATGGTTAACGGCTTGAAAACACTCAGGCTGTTATGAGTTTCCTTGGGCGCTGCCCTACAGCTTGCTTGGAACAATTGAGATCAATGGTAATGGCGCCGACAAAGTTATTGTCAAACGTGCTCTGAGTATGAAGGCACTAGCTTTGAGTTCTAGGAATACAGAATGGTCAACTCAATCGCATTTTCAGGGGTGAAGGGTACGGTTGTCAAAGTTGTTTTCCAGGAATGTAAATTCGTTGAGGATTTTATGCCAAACTCTACTTTGAAATCATCGATCCCAGAAGCAAAACTCGAAGCAGTTGAAACAGCAATTCAAACTGCTTTTAATACCAGAAATGTCGAAAGTATCCAGCTTCTAACTGGAGGGTTCTCCTCAGCGCTGGTTTATAAAATTACCGTGAATGGTAAAGCTTATGTATTAAGGCTGATTATGCAGATCGATCCGCTCAGCGATCCCGTTCGGCAATATGCTTGCATGAATTTGGCCGCAGAAGCTGGCATTTCACCACAGGTTTATTATTTCAGCACGGAAGATGCTTTAGCAATTACCGACTTTATCGAAGCTGTACCTTTGTCGAAATATGTTGGCTCGCGAGATGATTTGCTGGCAGAATTCGCAAAAATGATTGAATCGATTCATGCTACCTCGCTTTTTCCAAAATTCGTGAATTTCATGGATGGCATTGACGGTTTTATTCAGGAGTTTAAGGCTTCAAAAGTATTGCCAGAAACTGCAACAGCAGAAGTTTTCAAATATTACTCAGAAATCCAGATGGTTTATCCGCGTCACGATCGCGATTTAGTCTCAAGTCACAACGATTTGAACCCACACAATATTCTTTTTGATGGCAATAAATTCTGGGTTATTGATTGGGAGGGAGCCTTTGGGAGCGATCGCTATGTGGATTTGGCGATCCTTGCCAATAGCTTTGTCACCACCGAAAAGCAGGAAAACATCTATCTAAAGGCATACTTCGGTGACGCACTGGATGACTGCAAGCGCGATCGCTTGTTCCTGATGCAGCAAGTTTGTCACATTTTCTACGCGCTACCGTTTATGAAGTTTGCTGCGGCGTTGCGTCCCCCCAATTTCGTCCATGACAGCAGCATGGATACGCCTGGTTACAGACAATTTTGCTGGCAACTTGGGGCTGGTGAAGTTTCGCTTAATTCCTATGAAGGAAAACTATTGTTTGGAAAAGTCTTGTTGAACGAGGCTTTGCACAATATGAAAACAGCGCGATTTGTAAGAGCGATCGAGCAAATGGCATAATAAGATATGATGTTCGCAACCTAACTCTGTGAATTCAGATTCCATCTCTTGAGAGCAAAACAGTTCCATAGATCGCGATTAAGGGGTAGCACATTGATTTCCACAGCAATGCAAAATCAAGAAATCACAGATTTTGGAATCAAACTGATTGCAACGGTGAATGGGATTGCAGCCTTACTGCACTTGGGTTTCTGGATATTTGCTTTCCTGCGGCTGCCCCGTCCATCGGTTGTCGAGACAGAAGCAGAACGTGTTGACCTAATCGTGACTTACGGGTTGGGAGTTGCGGATCTTTTATGGTCTGTACCTCTGTTGATTGTGGGTTGTTTTTGGCTTTACAATGGCAGGGAAATTGGTTGGCTAGCGGCACAAATGGCAAACGTGCTTTATTGGTACTCTTTTACGTTCATTCTGATCCGCGAACTGAATGCTAAGTCTATTCGTTTTGGCACCCTGCTATTTTCGCCGTTTGCGATGTTCTCACTGTGGGCGGCCTGGTATCTATGGCAGGTTCGCACCATGTTTTATTAACCAGAAAATAGATTAGATTAATAGTGCAGAAAAAGTTCTAGCTGGATGATTCTGAAGCAAAACTACTGGTTGGAAAAGTCTTGTTGAACGAGGCTTTGCACAATATGAAAACAGCGCGATTTGTAAGAGCGATCGAGCAAATGGCTCGATAAAATCTACGCTTTAGTCATGACATTCAGGGAAATTGCCTGCGTTTAGTAAGCGGGATAGTTAGATATAAATTCCACCTTTTTGCCGATCGTTGAATGAAACATACCGCAATTGATATGCCGCGCATTCCCACCGCGCCGAGTTCAATTCAGAAGGGAGTTCCTCTGAAGCATCTGCTTGGGTCAGAAGCAGTTGATTGTTTGGCACACAATATCTTGCTCGCGTACCCGCAATTTGATGAAAAATCGTTTCGTCAGGTTGCGTTAGATGGATTGGATTCGCTTGAACTTATGGAACGCGGCCGACATCTGGCATTAGCACTCCGTCAATGTTTGCCTGATAAATATGCGACAGCTATTGAGATACTTGTGGCTTCTTTGACACCGCCACTAACTCAAACAGATGGACTCAAACTAGCAGTATTTTTTTATCTTCCTCATATTTGTTTCATTGCTAAGTATGGTATAGAACTAAAAGATAATGATGGACAAGATCCGTTTGAAATATCCATGCTTGCCCAATACGAACTTACCAAACGGTTTAGTGCGGAGTTTTCCATACGACCGTTTCTAATTCAACAACAATATCGCACCCTTTCGCAACTGCTTGATTGGACATCGGATCCAGACCCCCATGTCCGTCGTCTTTGTTCTGAAGGTACGCGATCCAGACTTCCTTGGGGAACGCGAATCCCCGCTTTCATCGCCAACCCAGCCCCCGTATTCCCAATCCTTGATGCCCTGAAGGACGATCGCAGCCTTTACGTGCGTCGCAGTGTCGCCAACAATCTGGGCGATATTGCCAAAGACCACCCCGAACAGGTATTTGCAATTTGCGATCGTTGGCTAAACGGTGCCTCTAATGAAGTCAAATGGCTCATCCGCCATGCTCTTCGGTACCCAGCAAAAAAAGGAAATAAAACCGCTCTCCAACTTAGAGTCGCAGCTAAATAACGAAAATCACTTTAATAAACCTCTCCTAAAAAGATTCTGGAGGCCTTGCTATATGACGATTTTAAAATACAATAAAAATAAAAGTGTTTTTGTTGCGTAAGTCATATTTGAATTAAATTTCCAATCAAATATCGATCGAGAAGGCAGAACCATGATTGAGACGACTAATCTGCAACTACTCCCCGTCGAACGGATACACATCAAGGCTTTTTTGAGCAGTAAAAGCGAGCTGGCAGAACTTTTGCAAGTCACAGTACCTAATAACTGGCCGCAGTTCCCTCACCGAAAACGAGCGGGAAGCCCCGGGCTACCGACATGGGGAGGAACGCGGCTGCGACTTATTTAGTCGCCTACATCTTTTTTGAGAATAAATCTTTTCATAGTCGCCTACAAAATGTTTTTTATTGGCAAAATCCCACCTTAAATAAGATTGCTATGCTAATCTAATAATCAGGAGGAAATAGAAATGTTTGGATGTCAACAAAATCTCATTAGTCCCGATAATAATCTCAAAGCAATTCTAGAATTCCTGTGCAGTGAGTCATCAAAATTGACGAATTGCGGAATTTATTATGCTCGACAGATGTACTTCAAGACTGGTAAAATACCGACGAGGGCAGAGTTACACAAAGTGTTAGGCACGGAGAATCAAAATCTGCATTACAAGGCATTCTATTCGGACACGGCACAGCAGATTTTAACTACTGTCGCCGAGTCTTTTAAATCCTATATTGGACTTCTAGAAGGCATCAAAAAAGGGACGGTAACTCAAAGACCTAGATTACCTAATTATCGACAAGGTGGTCTAGCTTTGGTGACTTATACAGGTCGCTCCGTTCGACTTAAAGACGGACTTTTGAGATTTCCGCTGGGTACTAAAGTTAAAGCCTGGTTCGGATTGGATGCTTTTTATCTACCTTGGCCTACAAACTTAGACGACAAAGCAATCAGAGAATATCGAATCCTACCTAGAAACGGCTGCTTCTATTTGGAATTAGTCTACAAAACGGCAGATATCCAAGCAGATGTAGACCCATCTAAAGCTTTGATGATCGACCACGGAATGAACAACTGGCTAACTTGTGTTAGTAATATAGGAACTAGCTTGATCGTTGATGGGTTACATTTGAAGTCGCTCAATCAAGGATACAATAAGCGTGTTGCTTTTTTGATGTCAGGGAAGGCAAATGGTTATTGGTCAAAACGACTGGCGCGTTTGACAGAAAATCGCAATCGGACGATGCGAGATGCTATTAATAAAGCAGCTCGAAAAGTGATAAATCATTGCTTAAGCAACAATCTTGGTACTGTTATATTTGGTTGGAATGCTGGCATGAAGAATGCTATTAATCTTGGCTCTCAAACCAATCAGAATTTTGTGCAAATTCCGACGGGTAGACTCAAGAATAGAATTGCTAAACTGTGTGAAGAATACGGGATTAAGTTTGTAGAAACGGAAGAGTCGTATACTTCCAAGGCTTCATTTATTGACCTTGATTTGCTACCTAAATTCTGCGAAAAACTTTCGTGGGTGGCAACCTTGTGGTAAACGAGTTAAGCGCGGATTGTATCGTACTCTTGAAGGTTTGTTGATTAATGCAGACTGCAATGGGGCAGCGAATATTGGTCGAAAAGTAGCGGCAACCTTGGGGATAAGTCTCAAGGGAGTCAGTAGAGGTGCTTTGATAACGCCTTTGAAAGTCCCTTTGTGGTCTTAGTCAAGAATCCCCCTGATTCATCAGTGGGGAGTATCAAGCATTTTCCCTCCCTGAGGATGAATCCTTACCGCTTTCTAATGGTTGGAATGGATATTTGTTTATTCACCCGCAACAGGCAGTGCTTGTGGGTAATGGAGGTTTCAAAGGTGAACCAAATGAGTCGGGCATTGTAGAAATTGGTTATGAAATAGCTGCCGAATACTGGAATCGCGGATTGGCAACTGAGGCAGTACAGGGGCTAATTGACTATGCTTTCGATCGCGAGGAAGTGCGAGCAGTCAACGCTCATACTCTGGGTGAAGCTAATGCTTCCAATCGGGTACTACAGAAGGTGGGGATGCGGTTTGTGTCCGATGTTGTTCATTCTCAATTAGGTACAATCTGGCTCTGGCAGATCGATCGAGATTCTGCCAATCGTTGATGGAATTGATGAGGATTTTTGTAGCAAGGTCAACAGGTGCGATCGATCGCCCGCAATGACTCGCCAGTTGTTTCGAGCATCCGCTTTAACACTCGCTACATCACCTGTGCTTCATCATCATGTAGAATATGCTGAATCTGTCAAATAAATTAACCACAATTATTGTAGAGACGGGTTCGCGGGCGATCGCAAATATCAGCAATAACACCCGCAAACCGGATTTGATTGGGAACTTTCTAAGCTCGCAAATCGCCTAAAGCTTTCAAGGCAAATTGTGGCAAAGCCAACATCCTGCGCCAGCGCCAAGGTTCTTGATAAAGCCGGTACAACCATTCTAAATGATTGTCGCAAAACCACGCCGGTGCGCGGTCTTTTGTTCCAGCCCAAATATCAAAACTGCCGCCAACTCCCACCCAAATTGACTGCGGACAAAGGTGGCGGTGTTCGGCAATCCAAAACTCTTGGCGCGGCACTCCTAAGCCGACAAAAATAATTTTTGGCTGTATTTGTTTGAGGCTTTCACAGAATTCTGTTTCTTCCTCAGCAGAAAGATAGCCGTGTTGAGCAGAAATAGACAATCGATTAACTTTTTGCTGCCAACTTTCCGCCGCCTTCGCCGTGACTCCGGGCGCACCTCCAAAGAAAAATATTGGTTCGGAATTCGGCAATTTTCCGGCCTGTTGCAGCAGCGATTCTGCTAGTTCAATCCCCGGAAACCGCTGTGCCGATTTGCCGCGCATTCGCAAATACAGCACTACTCCAGAACCGTCGGGTATCACGAGCTCGGCAGAGCGAATTACATCGGCTAAAGCCGGGTTTTGTTCGGCTTGCATTGCCATTTCAGCATTCAGCGTCACGACGTGAGTCCCTAACCCTTGATGCAGGCGCTCTATCAGCCAACCTGCATAATCGTCTAATATGTGAACTGGTAGTCCCAGGACTGAGAATTGCAGGCGCGATCGATCCATATTTCTTTACTTTGAGATTCCTACATACCTAGTTGTTTAAATTAGCTTAGTTTGGCGATCGCCGCACTTGCCACTTCTGGACGCCAAAAATCCGGTTGGTGCCGAAAATAGGGGAAAATTAAGGGTGAGAGCTTTTCTCTGAGTGCGATCGCACTTTTGCTTGCTGGTATAGCGGTTCTCTCGCTTGCTGTGAGGTACCCGCCAGTTAATTACCAATGCCCCAAATGCCCAATCTAAAATATAAAATCTAAAATCTAAAATTTCCACCTGTGCGATCGCCTCTTAGCGTTCCATTTTCTTGACAGAGCCGTCAGCGTACCATTCCATCGGCACGAGTTCAATTTTACCATTAATTTTCACTGTAGAGTAGACAATCTTTACGAAAGCAACGCTGTTGTTATTGTTGTTGCGGCTAGACATGGCAATTACCTTGTTATGTTTGCAAAACTTGAGAAATGATAGAAACTCTGATATATTTAAAAGTCTATTCATCGCAAATGAGCTCGCATCAGGAAAACTAAGGAAAACGAAATGGCGATCGCAACAACCCAGCGGCAAACCCGGTTAGATTATTACTACCAGCAAATCAAAAACGTCATCCTCAAACGCCAGAACCCAATAACCGGTTTGCTGCCGGCGAGTACGGCTGTTAACGCCCACGGCGACTACACCGATGCCTGGGTGCGCGATAACGTGTACAGCATTTTGGCAGTGTGGGGTTTGGGTTTAGCTTACCGCAAAATTGATGGCGATCGCGGCAGAACATTTGAACTCGAACACAGCACAGTCAAACTAATGCGCGGCTTGATGTTTGCGATGATGCAGCAAGCAAACAAAGTCGAACGTTTTAAAAATACTCAATTGCCCCTAGATGCCCTGCACGCCAAATACAATACTCAAACCGGAAACATTGTTGTCGGCGATGACGAGTGGGGACATTTGCAGTTAGATGCTACCTCTATCTTTTTGTTAATTCTTGCTCAAATGACGGCTTCGGGATTGCATATAGTTTTTACAATCGATGAAGTCAATTTCGTCCAAAATTTAGTTTACTACATTGGCAGAGCTTACCGCACTCCCGATTACGGAATTTGGGAAAGAGGTCATAAAATTAATCGCGGCAATGCCGAATTAAATGCCAGTTCTGTTGGCATGGCAAAAGCAGCGCTGGAAGCAATCAATGGATTGGATTTGTTTGGAGTTAACGGTTCTCAAGCATCGGTAATTCACGTTTTGCCGGATGAAATTGCCAGAAGCCGCATCACTTTAGAATCGCTTTTGCCTCGCGAATCTAGTTCAAAAGAAGTAGATGCTGCTTTATTGAGCGTGATTAGTTTTCCTGCTTTTGCTGTGGAAGACAAAGAATTAGTAGCACGGACTCGCAATAAAATTATTGACAAATTACAGGGAAATTACGGCTGCAAGCGGTTTCTGCGGGACGGACACCAAACAGTTTTAGAAGATGCCGATCGCCTGCATTACGAACCGACAGAATTAAAGCAGTTCGATAGTATAGAATGCGAGTGGCCGCTATTTTTCACTTATCTGCTCTTGGACGGCATATTTGAGGGAAACCAAGCCCAAGTCGAAGAGTACCAGGAGCGTTTGGCATCTCTGGCAGTCGATCGCGCTGGTTTACCTTTACTACCAGAATTGTACTATGTCCCTGCCGTAAATATAGAAGCCGAAAAATTAAATCCCCGCAGCCAGCAGCGCTTACCCAACGAAAATGTTCCCCTAGTTTGGGCGCAAAGTTTATATTTTCTCGGTCAATTGCTGAACGAGAAATTAATTGCAGTGGGCGATATCGACCCGCTAGGAAGGCATCTGTCAGTCGGCCAGCAAAGAGAACCTTTAGTGCAAATTGCCCTGTTAGCTGAAGACGAAGATTTGCAAGCAGAACTAGCCGCTAACGGCATTGCAGCCCAAACGCCCAAGCAAGTAGCACCCATTCAAGTCCGCCAGACTAAGGAATTATCCGCTATTTACGCGGAGATTGGACGCAACGATCCGCTAGGCTTAACCGGCCGCCCCGTGCGCCGTTTGCGGAGTTTGACGACTTCCCGGGTGTTCAAAATTCGCGGAGAGGCGATCGTATTTCTCCCCTCATTTTTGGACAGAGAAGAATTTTACCTAACCCTAGACTACCATTTTCTAGTATCTAAAATCCAAAGTGAAATCGCTCACATTCACCGCCACTGGTATCAGTTAGGACGCCCCACAGTAACGCTGATGTTAACTCATGCGATGCTGGAAACCGGCCGGGAAGCATTGTTAGACTTGATGAAAGAACTCCGGGACGGACACTGCAAAAACACGCCAGTTAAACTCGGGAATCTCAACCAGTTAATGCTGACTGCGGGTACGGAAAGAATTGATTTCATGCACGATTTTGAATTCACCGAATCTCCGGTAACAGGTGCAATAGAAACCCGCAGCTATCTCGGTTACAATCCCGAAAAAACTTGGCCTTTGGGTCACACGCAAGAATTCAAACTAGAGTGCGAAACTAATACTAAATTGCTGCTCGCTAGCCTGCGCGGTTCAGAGAACTTGTACGAACAAATAGAGCTGCTGCACACATTGATTCGACTAAAAGGACTAAATTTCGATACAGGATTTGGAGGCGCCGAAGCAACAGTAAAAGTTGTGGATTTGCTCAACGAAGTTTATACAAAAGCTGGAGAAAGTTCGCAGTCAAAAATCCAATGGGCAGTCATCCGCCATGCTGCTGGATTGCTGGACAAGGTTGATATCAGCTTGTCGGATGCGGTGACAGACATTTTGGTCAGGCAAAAACAAATTGCTGTGGGGAAAGCCTACAGCGAAGATTCGGTGATTTCGCGGCCTGGTTCTTACATGGAAGTGATGGACAAAATCCGCCAATTCTGCGGAGAAGATGTTCGCGATCGAGTTCTCACCCAAGAAGTTATTATCTATCTCAGCGTCCTAATTAAAGCCGAACCGCAGTTATTTAAAGGTCTGCTGACACTGAGAGTTAGCTACTTTATTTTGTTGTTGACCAGCGAATTAGCCCGCGAATTGGGAGTTACGCAAAACGAAGCTTACGAACATTTAATGCAGCTAAGTCCCTTTGAAATCAAAAATCGCCTGCGCCAAGTGTTGACAGAATACGAGGAAATGAATCAAATCCTCAAAGAGCAAGAATCTCTGCGCGTCAAACAGCCGGAAAAAGATATTGAATGGGTAGTCGCGCCTGTTTTTGAAGAACCACAAATGCCTGCGGGAGGATGGCGCCGGAAGCGGCAAATGGAAGGTGCAGTCAATCGCGTGCCCAAGGATTTTTATCCGAGTGTTTGGGGATTACTGCGGCACTGTAAAGGCTTGATTATTGGCGACAAATTAGAGCGCCGAAATCGCTTGGACAGCGATGTTATTTTATCGGAAATGACCCCGGGCGAAAAGAATTTTGCGCTGCAAATCGAGCATTTGCTGAACAAGATTGTGGCACCGGAATATCGACAAGTAAATATTGAGGCGCTGATGGAGTTGGCTGCGATCGCCCAGCGGAATCCAGAATTGAAAGTAGAAGAATACATTGTTTTAGATGTATTAGTCGGTCACGCGGTGCGGCTGAATTGGCAAGGAAAACACCCGGAAAGAGCGGACAGGTATGATGAAGATAAGGCGGCGGCGTGGCAAGGTTTTTACAATACTTCGCCCTACGTTTGTGCGAGTCACGTCCTCGATGCTTTCCGATTCTTGACGACGTTTGGATAGGTAGTAGGGTGTTGTGAATTTAAATTGCATATTCGGGGTGGTGCTGCGAAGCCCACCCCACTAATTGTTTGATTGTTTTTTGGGACGCAGTTACTACCCCTAAACTACAAAACTCCTTTAGAGCTCGGAATCCGACTGGCGCGCCGAGGATCGATCGCCACCGCCATCCGCAGAGCCCGCGCAAATGCCTTAAACGCGGCTTCGACAATGTGATGAGAATTCCCGCCCTGCAACTGTCTGACGTGCAGTGTCATTTGAGTGTGGTTCACCACCGCAGCAAAAAACTCTCTCACTAACTCGGTGTCGTAACTACCGATGCGCTGGGTGGGAATTTCCAAGTTGTAACTTAAATGAGGCCTTCCCGAAAAATCTAGCACTACTTCAATTAATGCTTCATCCAGCGGGGCGATGAAGTGTCCGAAACGAGAAATGCCCGATCGATCTCCGACAGCTTTTGCTAGGGTTTGACCTAAGGTAATGCCCACATCTTCGTTCGTGTGATGGTCGTCGATCGCCAAATCGCCGATCGCCTGCACGTCCAAATCAATCAATCCGTGAGAAGAAATCTGCTGCAACATATGGTCTAAAAACGGAATTCCTGTAGACGCCTTGCAAGTTCCCGAACCGTCGAGATTGAGGCTGACAGTGACATCCGTTTCGAGTGTTGTGCGCTTCACCAAGGCGGCCCTGGCGATCGTGTTACTAGAAATTGGAGGAGGTACAGGCGGGCGATCGATTATTTCCATAATTCGCAATTGGTCATTCATTAGAATTAATTAGTAATTTGGGATTAACACTTTTGTAGCGAACAAAAGACAGTTATTGACAGTTGACTGTTTGCAAATCTTGCTGTCAACTGTCTAAAAACTTCGCTGTCAACTGTCAACTGTCAACTGTCAACTGTTTAAAAGCTGTTACATTCCCATGATTTCGTAACCAGCATCGACATACAAAACTTGACCCGTAATCCCGCTAGATAGATTGCTGCACAGAAAAGCCGCAGCATTTCCCACTTCCTGCTGAGTTACCGTCCGCCGCAGCGGTGCCACTTCCTCAACGTGGTGGATCATGTCCAGAATGCCGCCAACTGCTGACGAAGCCAGAGTCCGAATCGGGCCTGAAGAAATGGCATTTACCCGAATATTTAACGGGCCGAGTTCCGCCGCCAGATACCGAACATTCATTTCCAAAGCAGCCTTAGCAATTCCCATGACATTATAATTAGGAACTACCCGCACACCGCCCAAATAAGTTAGCGTGATAATACTGCCGCCTTCGGCCATCAGCGGTTTAGCAGCAGCACAAAGCCGCACCAGCGAGTAAGCGCTAATATCCAAAGCATTGGAGAAGCCTTGACGCGAGGTGTTGCTGAAATCTCCGGAAAGTTCGTCTTTGCCGGCAAAAGCCAGACAGTGAACTAGGACATCTAACTTGCCCCATTTGTCGGCGATCGTTTTAAAAGTAGACTCGATTTCGCTTTCGTCTTGGACATTGCAGGGCAGATACAGACTGGGATTGAGCGGTTCCACGAGTTCAGCGACTTTGCGCTCGTGCTTGCCTTTTTCGTCCTTCAAATAAGTTATGCCGAGATTAGCCCCAGCTTTGTGGAGCTGCTGGGCGATGCCCCAGGCGATCGAGCGATTGTTGGCAATGCCCGTAACAAGAGCATTTTTTCCGGTCAAATCTATCATCTGTATTTTTTTAAGAAGCAACTAGCACCGTTCTCATTGGCTGTATGCGACAACCCCGCCAGTTTAGACACAACCGATTCAGATTTAACTGATTCAGACACAATTGAGACACAATTGATATTAATTTTGCTGTGGAGCTAGATGGGGCGGAATTGAAAAAGTTAAGAGAAGGGCTAGATTTAATCATACAGCGTGTGCTTACCTTAACATTAGATGACAGTAACAGAATCCCTAGAGATTGGAGGTTGGGCAGTATATTTACTCAATAAGGTTAATCGACAAGTTACAAAGTATTGATTAGTACAAAGGATCTCGTCGTGACACATGATAGACCGCTAGCAGCCGTGTTCCGCCAAATCAGTGGCGGGGCGTTTCCGCCCATTGTCGAAAACTTTGAACGGGGCAAGACAATTTTTTTCCCTGGAGATCCGGCTGAGCGCGTCTACGTTCTCATTAAAGGCGCTGTGAAGCTCTCCAGGGTGTACGAAGCAGGGGAAGAAATTACAGTCGCCCTCCTGCGCGAAAACAGCGTATTTGGGGTGCTGTCTCTGATTACGGGACACAGATCGGATAGGTTTTACCACGCGGTAGCCTTTACACCGGTGGAATTGATCTCGCTGCCGATCGAACAAGTGGAGAAAGCGCTCAAGGAAGACCCGGAATTGTCGATGGTGATGCTTCGGGGACTGTCATCTCGGATTTTGCAAACCGAGATGATGATCGAAACGCTGGCACACCGAGATATGGGTTCGAGACTCGTCAGCTTTTTGCTGATTCTATGCCGGGATTTTGGGGTGCCGAGTACGGATGGGATTACGATTGATTTGAAGCTGTCCCATCAGGCGATCGCCGAGGCGATCGGCTCGACGCGGGTAACTGTGACTCGTTTGCTGGGGGATCTCAGACAAGAAACAATGATCTCGATCCACAAGAAAAAGATCACAGTTCACAATCCGGTGGCCTTAAGCCAGCAATTCACTTGATGCCGAGAAATTATACGATTTTGGATTTTGGATTCTTTCTTCAATCCAAAATCCACAATCTAAAATAAGAAATCGGAATGACTGCTGGATACATCTTAATATTTGTAATGTTAGTGTTGGGCGGCGTGATCGCTACTGTTAGCGATCGCCTTGGGACGAAAGTCGGCAAGGCCAGATTGAGTTTGTTCAAACTGCGCCCCCGCGATACCGCTGTTGTAGTGACAGTGATGGCCGGCAGCATCCTGTCAGCCATTACTCTGGGCATTTTATTTGCTACCAGCAAGCCGCTGCGAACCGGAGTTTTTAGCATAGACGAGATTCAAAAAAGACTCAACAACGCCCGCAGAGAAATCAAACAAGCCACTCAAGAGAAAAATCGAGTTGAAACTGAATTAGCTCAAGCTTTGGCGGCTCAATCCCAAGCTAAAGCCAATTTAGAGCAAATTAATCAATCGCTCCAAGCAGCTAATGCCGAGCAAGCTAAGACGCAAACAAAATTAAATTCGCTGCGGGCCCAACTTAACAGCGTGCAAGCAGCCAAGTCTAAAACTGAACAGCAGTTAAGTCAGGTAGAAGCGGCTAAATCGCAAACGGAAGAACAGCTTGCTACTGTGGAAGCGGCTAAATCTCAGACAGAAGAACAATTGAAATTGGTGGAAACGGCGCGATCGACTACCAGAGTTCAGCTCGATCGCACTGAGAATCAATTGAAGACTGTTTCAGGGCAAAAAACGACTTTGAGCTCGGAAATCGCCCAACTGCAAGCGGAACGCCAACAGTTAATCGAGCAGCGAGAGCAGGTTAAAACTCAAATTGCTCAGCGGGACAAGGAAATTGCCCAGCGAGAGGCAGAAATTACAAAACGAAATGTGGCAATTGTCGATCGCAACAAGCTAATTGCTGAGCGAGACAAGGAAATTGCCCAGCGTGCGGAAAATCTCGCCCAGCGCGATCGCATAATTGTCGAGAGGGACAAGGTAATTGCCGAGAGGGAAGCACTTTTAGAAACCCTGGGACAGCAACAAGCTCAACTCGAACAGCAACAAACTTTATTGCAGCAGCAAATGCAAGTTTTGGAACGCGATTTTCAAGCCATCCGCGAGGGTACAGTTGCGATCAGGCGCGGTCAAATTTTAGCTGCTGGCGTGGTTCGCATCCAGGAAGCGGGTACGGAAAGGCGCGCGATCGATCGACTGTTGCAAGAAGCAAATAAAACCACCGTCGAACTGATGCAGCCGGAAAATAATAAGGTTAGAGAGCAGGTTATTCAAATTACTAAAGCGGAAATCGATCAATTAATCAGTCAGATCAAAGACGGTAAAGACTACGTGGTGCGGATTGTAGCCGGCGCTAATTACCTGCGACAAGAAAAGGTAATTAAGGTATTTGCAGAAGCCGAAATCAATCGAGTGGTGTTCCGCGCTGGAGATGTGATTGCAGGGGTTGCTGTCGATCCCGTAGCTTTACCTGACGAACAGGTGCGACAACAGTTGCAGCAATTGATTGAAGCTTGTCAATTTCGCGCTCGGTTAATTGGTGTTGTCGGCGGTAGAGTCCAAGTTGCGGACAATCGGATTGAAACTTTGGGCGGTTTTGTCGATCGACTACAGCAGTACGATAAACCATTGGAGGTTCGGGCGATCGCCGCGGATGTCACTTACATCGCCGGGCCGCTGAAAATAGATTTAGTTGCTCTGTCAAACGGAGTCGTGGTTTTCCGCACCGGACAACAAGAGATCTATCGAATTTGATGAAATATTTTGGGCGATCGAACCACAATTTTGCTTGACTTTTTCGCAGGCTTGACATATCATTAAATAATGGGAATCCGTGCGGCCATATATAGCAATCGTAGGGTGTGTCGCCACCAAAAATCTGGAAGCACCACCAACAATCTCACAGCGACGCACCATACCCAATTAGTAAGGTGCGCCACCACCAAAAATCTGGAAGCACCACCAATAATCTAACAGCAACGCACCGCACCGCTAAGAGGGCAAAGAGAGAAAATAAGAATCGAACCCTGAGATATTGGCATCACAAAACAAAATTTTGCTCAATTAAAATGCAGGAGCGTGCGGTGTAATGTCAGAGAATAAAAATGAACCCAGAGAATACGATGCTGTCCGTGGCGGTCAAAATTCAATTCCTGTCAATGCTGCCGTACTCGGAGGCATTCCCGGCGTTAAAAGCCGCTTAGCCTCACCCATTATCGAAGTGAGAATCGCCGCCCTCTCCGAAGCACTCAAATATGGAGAAGCTGGTTTAGATGTGATAATTCAAGCATTGCACGATGAATCGATGCAGGTGAAATTGGCTGCCTATTCACTCCTGAAATATAGAGATGACTTAAAGATTAAACCTCCGTTTCAAGACTATCTCCCTACATTTGAATTTGATGTCATCACAGTCGATGCTGAAGGAACAGAAAACAGTCGCAGAAAGTCCTTTGCTCACTACTTCCCTGAAGACTTAGGTGATGGAGTTGTACTCGACATGGTTTACATTCCTGGCGGCACATTTATGATGGGTTCGCCAGCAACAGAGTCACCTAGGAATGAAAGAGAAGGTCCGCAGCATCAAGTAACAGTACCGGCTTTTTATGCAGGAAAATACCCCATCACCCAAGCACAGTACGAAGCAGTGATGGGAAATAATCCATCGTACTTTAAAGGTGAAAAACGTCCTGTAGAACAAGTAAGCTGGAATAAGGCTGTAGAATTATGCTGGAAACTTTATGAAAAAACAGGCAAGAATTATCGCTTGCTTTCTGAAGCAGAATGGGAATACGCCTGTCGCGGAGGGACTGCAACACCTTTCTATTTTGGCGAGACAATTACCACGAATTTAGTTAATTATGACGGGCGTTATTCCTTTGGTGGTGCACCGAGGGGACCTTACCGCGAACAAACAATTGATGTGGGGAGTTTTCCTCCCAATGCCTTTGGACTTTATGATATGCACGGTCAGGTTGGCGAATGGTGCAGCGATAAGGAACACGATAACTATGACGGCGCACCGACTGACGGAAGTTTTTGGAAAACTGGAACAAATGATTACCGTGTGGTGCGTGGAGGTTCGTGGAACTACCATGCGCTCTATTGCCGTGCTGCCTACCGCTGCTACATCTCGGGCCGCGGGCACGGGGACGGGGGTTTTCGGGTAGCGGTAGCTTTGGCTGTCCCTTCCTCCCTGTCTTGTGTGTGAGGACTCTTTTCTACTCTTTAGCCCTTTAGCTTTTTTCCCTGTTTCCTCTTTACCCTCTTGCGCGCGCTTTAATTTTTTTTTGCACTCATCTTTGCACGCGATTCAAAATAGTAGGGTGCGTCGCCATCTGCAATTTGCAAATCAAATCGACAATCTCACAGCGACGCACCGCCTGCACAAGGGTGAAAGAAACCCGGTTTTTGCGCGGGGAGTCAAAGAAACCGAGTTTTTTCGATAAATTAAAACGGGAAAGCAAAGATTGTGACAAAAACCCGGTTTCTGATTTTAGGCATTATATGGCCGGCAAAATAAGTGCGATCGCCCGCAAAGATTTAGAGACATTCAGAAATGCAAGTATCAGATTAGATATAGGTTGGCGATGGGTTTCCTCGACTACAACAGCGCAACTACAAACTTAATAACACAGGACTCATAAATATGATTTTAGGTTTCGATCCGGGGAAAGACAAGTGCGGCATCGCCGTGATGGGTAGAGATAAGAACATCTGCTACCATCAAGTAGTGCTGTCCGACGAAGCAATATCTACCATTCAATCACTGTGCAAACAGTTTCCCATTGAGTTATTAGTCATGGGAGACCAAACAACTTCCAAAAGTTGGAAACAAAAACTGACGCAGAGTTTGTCGCCCTTTATAAAAATTGTGCAGATTGACGAGAGGTTCAGCAGTCTAGAAGCGAAGGATCGTTACTGGGAAATGTACCCTGCGACGGGAATTTCTCGCTTGATTCCCCAGGGAATGCGGACTCCGCCGCGGCCTGTAGATGATATTGTGGCGATCGTCCTAATTGAAAGATATTTAAACAGTTGACAGTTGACAGTTGACAGTTGACAGCGAGGTTTTTAAGCAAGTTCTAAAAACTTTGGGTTTAGTGCGAAATCCTATTTTTTACTGAATAAGTGAAATCTAGCTAAGTCTGTTGAACCATCCACACCAAGAATCCTAAAATGGTTTCCACGGGAAGCAGCGGATAATCGGTAAGATCGATCGCCACTGTGGTTCCTGAAAGCTTGAGAAAACGCCATTGAGTGCCGCTGCTGATACAACCGTAGATAGTTGCGATCGGGTGTTCTGCTGCTTCGTTAAAGCGCTGTGCTGCTACCATTTCAGCAATACATTGACCGATCCCTTCGTTCAAATCGGCTTTTTTTTGCTTCCACAACTACGATCGCGGGCGCTTCAACGGTAAGCTGTTCGGGCGATCGGCTAATTAAAAAATCGACGTATCCGGTGAGATCGCAACTGGGGTCAACATTGAATTCCCGTCCCGAAAATAAACTGATTTGGCGGTTCATCAAGCGCCGGACTTCTTGCAAAACTGGGTAGACAAGGGCTTCCGATCTCGCTTTTTCGGAACCAACTGCGATCGTCCAAGGCAAATCTTCTAATTCGCTAGTCAATCTCGGACTGGGATTAATTGATTCCACCTCAGGAAAAAACCGAGTTCCCTCCACGATAGTTAACTGAAAGTCTTTTTTAGCTTTAGTAATTGTGAATTGACTGTAAGGCATAATGTGCGATCGCTCTTTATGAAATTGAAAATGCTATAGACAAGATACGCAAGGCGCACTCTGACTTTTTACTATCGATCGCCCATTTCCTGCAACCAACTCACCAAATCTTCCGCGCTATTAAAATCAAGCACAGCTTCTGTCAAACTATCGATTCGATCGCTAGATAACTGTGCAATTCTAGATTTAATTGACTCATCCAACGTTCCCAGCTTTCGTTCCAGCAAACGAATCACAGTATTAATTTGACCCCGCTGAGCTCCGGTTTCTAAGGCTTCTTCTATAGACCTTTGCTGATCTTGGAGATAAAACACCTGTGATTCCAATTGATCTAATTCTTTGCGGCTGAGGTTCACGGTATTAGCAATACCAAAAGCTTGCTGAATCGGTGCAGTTGTTTCCAGCGATTCTGGAACCATTTCCAAATTTGGTGCTTCTCTGATAAAATAAATCCACTTGTCAGATAGAGATTCTAACTCATCAACAGACTTATTAAATTTTGGTAACTCCACAAAAATTAGCGTCATTGTCGGACAGATATAATCAAAATGTTCCTCTTCTTCTTTAAAAGAAAAACGCGAAATAATTTTATTGGTGTTTTCAAACAAAATAAAATCCGTAATTGTGATGGCAATTACTGGGTCTAAACTGAAGTAGCCCTTGCCCCGCGTGAGTTGATTTCCGTAAGCTTTCGCTGCATTGTAGGCAATCCGTTTTTCAAAGGCTTTAACATTCAAAACTTGCATTTCGATAATCACGATCGTCCCGTTATCTAGGGTTGCTTTGACATCTAAATACGAGTCTTTCAATCCCACAACTTCTCCGGCTTGATACGGATCGATCATTTGTAAATCTTGAATTGTGGGATTGCCTTGATAAATCAGACCGTTGAGAAAGCTAATCAGAATAGGTTTACTTTCTGCGGAAGCAAATATTCTTTTAAATGCAAAATCCGTTCTGGGGTCGATAAAAGTCATGATGTTTATCTCCTATTTATGATTCTGTTTTCCAAGTGTTGACAATGTGAAAAAAATTAGGTTCGTAGTAAGGACTTTAGTCCGGTTTGTTTTAATTTCGGAAGGACTGAAGTCCTCACTACGAACCTTCTTGAAGGACTAAAGTCCTCACTACGAACCTTTTTGTCGTAAAGACTTTAGTCCGGCTTATCTTAATTTGGAAGGACTGAAGTCCTCACTACAAACCAGGAAATCAACGAACAGCAGTTAACTGTTTGTCTTTGATTTCAACAGGTGCAGTCAAAGCTGCTTCCAAATCCGCACAGCCGAGTTTTTCCTCCAAAATCGCCATCACTTCGCGGCCGAAATCATTGGAATTTCGCTGCCAAGCTTCTAAACAAATTTGTCCGAAAAACGAGCCCAAAGGTTCGGGATTCCACAGCAGTTTGCGCGCTGTCCAAGGCATCAAACTCATCGGATCGTAACCGGGTTGCAGAATATCTTTTTTGAAGGCGTATTCTTCTAAAATTGTGTGCGGCTGCAACCCGATAAAGAAAATCGCTGGTTCTACTTTATCGACTCCGAAAATGGGAACCGCTGGTGATGCCGATTTCAAAGTAATTCATTCCCGTTTTTACCATCAAATCGCACAATTCGGGTGTGAGATTGTCCGCACGGATGTAAGCAGCCCAGTGGATGTCACTCATGCCGTCGGCGATGATTTTTTGCAATAATTCGATCGCATCATCGATGAATTTGCGCGCCGGGATAAATTGCGCGTCGGTAAACCAGAAATTGCGGATACCTCGATCGTACAATTGGCGCATCTCTGCCACCACCTCATCCGCCGGATTGATCCGCACTTGCTTGCCTTCAATCACCGTATAGATGCAGTAACAGCAATTGTGAGGACAGCCGCGCTTGGTTTGGACTCCGAGGTAGAAGTCCATATCCTGTAGATAATAGGAAAATTCTGGCCAAATGCTCTCGATGTAGTTATAGTTGCAAGCAGTTTTCTCGATGTTGGCTGGCTTTTCGTGAATTAGTCGATCGCGCGGTACAGTTTCTCCTACTACATAACACCTTTCCTGTGCCAAATCTTCGCCTTTAATCAACTTCTCCAGCAAAGCCTCGCCTTCGCCCACCGAAACCACAGTCCCGGCCGGCAAGCTGCGGCCCAACTGCTCGTAAAACACGCTCACAGCACCGCCACCGACGACTGCCAGTCCCAGATTGCGCCAGAGTTCGGTGTAGTAGGACGTGGCCAAACGCAATCCTCCGAGAGCTCCCCGGAACTTGGTTAGGGGATTTTTGGCGTAGTAAAACTCGAAGGCATTTTGCAGCGGATTTCCGCCTCTACCGCCCACGGGCGCGTAAATTTGAATGTCCCGCCAAGAGAAAACTAACAGCGTTGGCCTAAACTCATCTACGATCGCATCCAAACCTTTAGCGTAGTCGAGGGGCGGCACTGCGCCTAAGTCGAAAATCCGCTGTTGGACATCGGGAAACAGCTTGTGCACGTGATCCGAAAGGTACACAACTCCGATCGGGAAAATGGGATTGCAAGGGAGGCGAACGTACAAAACTCGGTTTTCTCGGCTTTCCATGATTGCCATATCCTAATGTGGAACTTTTTTAACTATGTTTATATTCTTTTAATATAACTTTACATTCAATCTAATTTTCGCAATTTAATATTAAATATTCTTAAATTTTGCTAAGAGGCTTAAGGGTGAGCTGGTGGGTGTCGATGGGCGATCGCAGCAGAAAAAAGTTAAATTTTAAGCAAATACAGCGTATATTGACCGAAAATCGCCGGAAAAAGTCAAAAATTTGGTATTTTTTTGGGTAAAGACAAGTATGAGGTGCGATCGGTCTCTCATCTGTTATTCAGTTGGTAGTCGGCTTTACAGTAGGCCGGGATCGCAAGATGTTAGCCTGAGAAGATAACTAAAACTTTTAGGCAAAGCCCCTCAGCATTTATGGCTCAAATTCTTGACCCAGTACCCTCAGACGCCGACAGCAAAATTCTCTGCTGCTACGTCAACGCCACCAGTCAAATTCAGATTGCTCGGATCTGCAACATTCCTAATTGGTATTTTGAACGAGTGGTGTTTCCCGGACAGCGTTTAGTCTTTGAAGCGATGCGGGCCGCAGCATTGGAAATTCACACCGGGATGATGGCCAGTGCAATTTTGTCGGATAAAATTCCTTGCGATCGCTTGCAGATTAACGAAGGCCCTTATTCAAGCGTCAATCCTAGCAGATCCCGAGGCAAAGCTCAGGGCGATCGCGCCATGATGGCCGGCCGCCCCAAATCCCGAGAAATCTCAGAACCTTTGACAGTACCCGCATTAACAGCCGTTGATTAATATAAGTTGTGAGTTTTGAGTTATAAATTGTCCGTTAATTGATAACTGGGCACTCAAGATTCCAACTCCTGCAAATCGGTAAAAACTCAACAGTTAAAAATCAAAGTTTCTGAATAGAATTTTAGCTCGAAAGTCAACAGTGCAAATATAGTCATGTTTTGCATATTTGCCTGAGTATTTGTAGGGTGCGGATCCATCAACAATCCCTCCCATTTAATCGACTTTTCGAGTGGCGACGCACCTTATACCATTTCTTTCAAGTATTGGTACATAATTATTGAGTTTGTTTGCTCGACTATTCAAAAGTATAGGTGCGTCGCTATTAGACGAGCGATTTTTATTTGGGGATTTTTAATGGCGACGCACCCTACGGCTCAAAACTTCATGAATATAGCCGATACCCGTGCTGCATCAATGATTTGATTCGGGTTCTGCAACTGTCAACTGTCAACTGTCCACTGTCCACTGCTATAATTTCAGCCATGTCAGCAGAACCGATCGCACTTTCGCCATCTTCCCCCCCAGTATTTGAGCCGGCAGTATTCCGGCTTTCTCCCCTGATTAGAATCACGCTGTTGAGTTTGTACTTCGCCCTGAGTATTCCGTTACCGTTTCTGTCGGAGGTAACGAAAGCACCCGTTCCGCCCGCTGCACTCTGGGTGGCAATTGCGATCGGCGCAGCGGGCCTTTACGGCGTGCTCAGCGAACGGGTAATCCTCACCGAGGAGGTGATTGAAGTTACCTATCCGAACTGGTTTCCGCGCGTGTTTCGCAGGGGTTGGGATCTTCCTTGGACTGAGGTGAAGGCTCTTAAACCTCGATCGACCGGTCAAGGAGGTTTAGTGTACTATTTTTTGAGTCATGCGGGTGAAGGTTATTTGTTGCCGATGCGGGTGGCTGGATTTGCTAAATTAGTGCGTTTGGTGCAAGCGAAAACGGGTATTGATACTAGAGATGTTCGCCCTTTGTCTCAACCTTGGATGTATCTTATTTTACTTTTATGTACGCTGTTGTTGCTGTTGGTGGATGCGTGGACGATCGCAACTGCTATTAGCCTAAAAAGTTAAGAAATTCAAGTAATAATTGGTAATCGGCAATTGGTAATCGGTCAATCCTGGACGCAACCATCAAAGAAATAGGGGCAACCACGAGTGGATTGCCTCTATAAAACGCTATATGTTGGTGTGTTATATGGCGTCATGCACCCTGCATGACTCGATTATGGATCCTTTATTTCGAGCAGATCCCTAAACGCTAAAGAACGAGGAATTAGGCACATTGATCGTGTCTTGAATAACAGCAATCCGGTTTCCGTTTAACAGAATCTCCGTGTCAAATGCGCTGCCCCCCAGTTGAAGGTCGCGATCCTTCCTTAGCGTGTACTGAGACAGACTGCCCTTAATCTGAATCTTGTCGCCCTCACCCGGTGCAAAACCTCGGATCAGCGCGAATTGGTTGGATGCAGTGTAGAAGGCAGTGGAGAAATTGCCAAGCACATAGGTATCTGCACCACCTCCACCTAAAAGATCGTCAACTTGAGCACCAGATTGATTGCCGAAGCCATTCAAGGTGTCATTGCCCAATCCCCCCGTGAGGAAATCTGAGCCCGCCTCACCATTCAAGACATCGTTGCCTTGGCCACCACTCAACTGATCGTTGCCAGTACCACCGAAAAGTACGTCATTGCCACCATTACCCTGGACGTTATCATTTCCGTTTCCAGCAAAGATTGTGTCGTTACCATCGCTAGGCAGGGCGGCACCACCGTTATCACCAAAGATGCGATCGTCTCCGTCAAGACCTTGAATGAAATCGTTTCCTCCAAGTCCCCTGATTGTATCAGCTTGTAAAGAGCCGATTAGATTGTTGTTGCCGCTGTTACCTATAATTTCCATGTTGGGTTTCCTGTTTGTTGTTAATCCAGTGATGTGTAGACCCTAACAAGGCATCGTCTACGCATCGTCCACAGCAGCGTGAATCGATCGTGAATTGGTAAAATTTTCTGGCTTTACTGTTTTGGCTACTATGGAAAAGCTCAGCAATTTCATAACCGTAATTTTTTTGCTGAGGAATGAGAATTAAATAACTTACAAGCTTTATTATTCTTGTGGGATGGGCGTCCCGCCCGTTCTTTATGGACGGGCGGGACGCCCATCCCACTTTCATTGTGTAAATTATTTAATTTGCGATCCTGAGTACCCCTGTGGGTACTTTCTCTGCTCCTGAATCAATACATACGACTTTTTATGACTTTTTATGGCTGGCATTGTCAGTGCATTGGTTTAACTTGGGTTTATCAGGTCAAACAAACCCGCTGATACTAATACTATTCCCTAAAACTCATGCAACAGTAAAAAGAGTAGGTTGATTGCCTGAAATCAAGCCAAGGATGCAGAGTGTAGCAAGAGTTTTTAGAATTGGTATCTCCAGCAAAGATAACTGACTCAAACGCACAATTTAAGTTCTGGGAATTGACCCAAATCACACACTATTCACTCAATTAAGTTTTTGTAAGAGGCACAATATTATGACTCGATTAGCGTTAGCATTGCTCGGACAAATGCAAGTAATGGTGAACGGGCAGCCAATCCTGAATTTCCCCTATGAGAAAGTGCGGGCGCTGTTTGCTTATTTAGCGATCGAATCAAGCTATCCCCATCACCGCGATTCTCTGGCTGCGCTGTTGTGGTCAGATCGGTGCGAGTCAAACGCTCGCAGCAATCTTCGCAAAGCCTTATGCACGCTCCGCCATCTGCTAGCAGATTCGACGGTTCACTCACCGCTATTTCTCACCACGCGCAATACGATTCAGTTTAATCCTGCGGGCGAGCATACGTCTGATGTCGCTATATTAACTCAATTGCTTGATGGTCACAGCGAACATTCCTATGCCGGTGGTGAACTCGATCCAGAATGCGTGTCTGATTTAGAACAAGCAGTTGCTTTGTATCGGGGAGCGTTTCTCGATCGCATTCAACTTCCAGATAGCGAAGCTTTTGAAGCATGGGTGATGCTGAATCGCCAACGATTCCACGAATTTGTGGTCAACGCCTGTATGGCACTTGTCACACACTACGAACACCAGCATAACTATCAAAAAGCACAACATTACGTTCAACGGCAGCTTCAACTAGAACCCTGGAATGAATCAGCCCATCAATGTTTGATACGGATTTTGGCACAGTGCGGGCGGCGCACGGCTGCTTTGAAGCAGTACGATCGCTGCTGTCAGATTCTAGAACAAGAATTAGCCACCGAACCAGAACCCGCAACGATCGCCTTATGGGAAGCGATTCGATCGGGCACATTTCCTGGCCGGGCGAGTGCAGAGTTCGATCGGGTGAATCTACTATCCATCTCTGCGGTTTCTCAGCACTCGGTTCGAGAATCCTTAGCGGTAGTGGGACAGTGCGGACGGCAGACATGATATAACTAATAACTATTCGCAATTTCCACTGCTCCGAGCGCCTTGAGTGTTGATTTTTGAGCATCGGTTATACCCGTGACACCTGCAATATTCATGCCTTCATAAATCCTGGGCGATCGCATATTTCCAACAGATTCTGCCGTCTCCATTTCCCACAGATTAATAGCTCCATCGGCGCTGCCGCTGGCTATGGTCTTACCATCGGGAGAAATTGCGATCGCCCAAACTTCAGATGTATAGTTCTGGATGGTTTTAACACATTCCCCGGAGCACACATTCCACAACTTAATTGTTTTATCGTGACTGCCGCTGACCAAAATTCGCCCATCTAAACTAAACCGCACGCACCAAACTAAAGCTGCGTGACCTTGCAAGGTTTTCAGACATTCTCCAGACTCAACATCCCACAGTTTTACCGTTTTGTCGTCACCGCTACTTGCTAGAATCTTTCCATCTGGGCTAAAAGCAACCGAAAACAGCAAACTGGTATGACCTGAAAGGGTTTTGAAACATTCCCCAGAACGCACATCCCACAATCTCACCAGTCTATCATCGCTGCCACTGGCTAAAATTGTGCCATCTGGACTGAAAGCAACTGACCAAGCACGACAATTATCTGACAGAATTTGGCAGCATTCACCAGTCTGAACGTTCCACAATCGGAGAGTATGAGCATTATCGCTACTTGCCAATGTGCGACCGTCTGGACTGAAGCTAATGGCAAACACGACATTCGGAATGCTTGTACTCCCCTGCATTACCCGCAGCAATTGACCTGTAGCGACATCCCACAAGCGGATAATGCCACGATTACTGCTGCTAGCAAGCATTTGACCATCTGGACTGAAGGCAACCCACCAAACCCAATTTGTATGTCCTTGCAGTGTTTTGCTGCACTCACCAGATTGGACATCCCATAATTTGAGTGTTGTGTCATCGCTACCGCTGGCTAATAACTGTCCATCTGGACTAAAAGCAAGCGATTTAATCCCAGCGCTGTAGCCGTGCAGCGTCCTGAATGATTCTCCTGTTTCCCGATTCCAGAGCGTGACGGTGCAATCTAAGCTACCACTTGCTAGAGTATGACCTTGCGGGTGAAATGCGATCGACCAGATCCAACCGCAGTGTTTCTGCATAATTTTGAAACACAGTCCAGTCGCAACATCCCAGAGTCGAACCGTGCAATCATAACTGGCACTAGCGATCGCGCAACCATCGGGACTAAACGCGACTCCTGCAACAGGATCGGTATGTCCCCGCAAAATCTTTAAACATTGTCCTGTAGAAATCTCCCACAAGCGAACAGTACCATCCCAACTGCCACTGACCAGAGTTTGATTATCTGGACTAAAAGCAATCGACCGAATGATGTGTGTATGCCCTTGCAATGTGTTAATAATTTCCCCTGTTTCAAGCAGCCACAATTTTATAGTTTTGTCGTAACTACAAGTCGCCAAAAGTTTACCTTCGGGACTAAAAATCACCGATGTTACAAAATTGGTATGTCCCTGAAGCGTCTTTAAACATTCACCCGTTGCCACATCCCACAACTTAATTGTGCAGTCCCAACTACCACTAGCTAAGGTTCGACCGTCTGGACTAAATACAACAGAATCCGCCCATCCGGTATGCTCTCTTAATGTTTGAATACACTCACCAGTAGCCAAATTCCATAACTTGACGGTATGGTCAAAAGAGGCACTTGCTAAAGTTTGATTGTTCGGACTGAAAGCAACACGAGCAATCCAACTGGTGTGTCCTTCACAGGTGAGAAAATCTCGATAATCTTGGGTGCGGCAGACTCGAATCTTACCATCCGCATTGCCGACTGCCAAAAAATTACCATCGGAGCTAAAGGCAACAGATACAGCCCCATTTGAATTGCTGGTAAAAACGGATTTAGATAGATCGGAATTGGCAAAGTTCACTCGATGCAAGTTGGTACCAATCAGATAAGCTTGCCAGATACTCAAGTACGAGAAATCATAGTCGCTTAAATTTATTTTTAATTGAAGTAACAGGTTAATCAAATTGCCACCCGCATATCCCACTGAGTTAGGAAATTGCGATCGCATCCGAAACAAAACCTGATTTAGTTGATATTCGACCTCTTTATTAGAGCGGTATTCGCCGATTAGTCGTTCGGCAAACGGTGCTAAAATTAAGCGAGTTTGGCTTTCTCTGACGTAATCTTTAGCCTCGGCTTTAATCAGGGCGTGGGTTATGAATAAATCTAGATTCTGCGACTGAATTTCCCGCTCGAACCGCTCGATCAACTGTTCGGTAACGTACTCCATCACCACAGGTTGCAAGGTGAATTGTCCGGCATTTTTTTCGATCAGCGATCGCCCTCTTAGCGACAACAAAGCATCCAGCAGTTTAGATTGTGAAGGGAGGGAAACAAAATCCGCCCGTAACTCGGCAAGCGTTATCCATTCTCGATCGATCGCCAGCCAATACACGATCTGCTTTTCCAAGTCTGACAAACGACGAAATTGCCCGTCGAGCAGAATATTGATATCTCCAAACGCGATCGCTCCATGCTCCAAAAAGTTGGTAATATTGCCATCAAATAAATCTCGCACGGTTGTGGAGACAATTTTGAGCGCTAGGGGATTTCCGCAATAATGTTGAGTTAAATTTACCCAATCTGTTTCTGTTGTGGAAAAACACCCATTGGCTTGTAAAATATTTTGCACTTCCTCGGAACTTAAGCCTATTAAGGGTAAGGTTCGCACAGGTGAGTTTTCGCCTTCCAACGGCATCAAAGTTGTGGGTTTTTCCCGACTTGTTAATAGCAGACAACTGGAATGCCCTTCGCTTCCCACTCGTGTCAGAAGTTCCCCATATCCCTCGTAACCTTCTCGATATTGTTCTACTATACCTGTGGGAAAACTCTGGTTTGGCAGGCATCCTGCCTGTCTTTGTGCTTCTGGGCTGGATAAATTTGCGGGGGACTTTGCGCCATCATTACTGCCGAGAATTGCCTCAAGGTTATCCAGGATTAAAAGACAGCGTGAGGCACGTAAATATCCCATTAATTGAGAAATTTGAGCCGACAGCGATGTCGGGAGTGCAGTTTCTTGCTGCCCAGAAAGGATTTGAATCAAATTTAACAATACATCTTCAATTGGTGGCGCGTTGCGTAAGGATTGCCAGATCAGGAAGTCAAAGTTATTTTGAAGTGCGATCGCGAGTTTTGCAGCCAGTGACGTTTTGCCAATTCCACCCATTCCAATCAAGGCAACCAAACGGCAGGAGTCGCTCACAATCCATTGTTGCAGTCGCGCTAATTCCTGATTTCGGCCGTAGAATGCGGAGACATCAACGATTTCTCCCCAGTGGCGGTGTGTAGAAAATTCTTGTTGTTGAATTTGCTGTTGCAGTGGCTGTATTTTTTGTATCTCTGTGCTGGATGATTCTACGGATACCTGACGCGCTCGCCGCCCTATTACTGCTTGAAGATTGCTTTTAGTAACCTTTTCTCCCAGTGCTTGACTGAGTAGTTGCCATAACTTGTAACCCACATCTTTTATATAACTAGCATCATAGCCAGCGCTACCAGCAATATCTAAATAAGATAGCCCTTCCCAAGATTGGCGAAATACGATCTCTTGGATGTTGCTCAGAGAAGTTGGCGCGATCGCACTATCTAAAATTTTCAGTGCTTCTTCCACAGTCATGGCTTTACAGCACTCCTAAATTAGTCTTCTGATATCTTGCTTTTCTTATTTTACGTGAGATAAGTTTTCCAGCCCATCTCACAAGAAAAATTAACCTCTTGCAGGTAAGTATCTCGCCTGCCTAGTCTGTGGATGCAAAATCTGAGTCCTCTTACTTTAACAAGATTTTTCTATGTTTTTACAAAAATAGCGATCTCAACATTTATCGCCCGCCAGCGGACGAACAATGGTCATCGAACTTGCCAATCTTAATCGTACTGACTTTTTCAGACTATTTATTCCTGACTTTTTACGGCCTTTTCTTGTCGTCATATCAAAGCTGATTGCTTAACTTGGGTCTAGAGCGAAACAAAACTTGCATTGTACGCAGCAAGAGTCGCTCAATTGTCAATCATTCATTTGGATGATTTTCTTGAGTTTGTAACAAAAGAGAAACATTCAAACCTAAACAAATAAGGAGAAACAAAATCATGGCGATTATCGGAAACCCAACCCCTGGTAACGACTTAATTCTTGGTGATGCAGCGAATAACTTCATCGATGCCCTCGCAGGCGATGATACTGTCAATGGTAACGGTGGCGATGATTCCCTCCTCGGTGGATTGGGCAATGACCAACTTCTGGGTGCAGTTGGCAATGACACCCTGATCGGTGGAGGAGGCAATGACGTTCTCGTTGGGGATATTTTTGGAGGCACGGGCAATGACAGCCTCAATGGTGGTGCGGGCGACGATGTACTTAACGGAGGCTTAGGTGCAGATACTATCGCTGGCGGCCCCGGAAACGATACCTACAGTGTCGGCTCACTTAATGCCACCTTTATCGAGCAGGCTAATGAAGGCAATGACATCGTTAATTCTCCTATCAGCTTCACTCTACCAAACAACATCGAAAGATTGACTTTGGTGGGAACTGCTAACATCAACGGCACTGGCAATGCCCTTGGGAATAGCATTCTCGGTAATGCCGCTAATAACAGTTTGAGTGGCTTAGCAGGGGATGATACAATTAACGGTCTTGATGGCAATGATACTCTCAATGGTGGTGATGGCATTGACATTCTCAATGGTAACAATGGCGATGACATCCTCAACGGTGGTGCTGGTAATGATGTCATCAATGGTGGTGCTGGAATCGATCGAGTCAAGGTGAATGCTGTTGGAAGTAACATCGTGCTGACTAACACCAGCGTGACGGGTGAGGGGGTTGATAGCCTGAATGGAATTGAGAATGCTGAACTGTTTGTCTTCCAAAGTAACAATATTCCCGGCAACATTGATGCTTCAGCTTTTACCTTAGGATCTGTTACCCTCGATGGTGGAATTGGCAGTAACGTCCTCATTGGTGGCAGTGGCAATGACTTTTTGGATGGAGAAGGTGCCAATGACACTCTCACCGGTGGCAGCGGCGATGACACTCTCAATGGTGGATCTGGTAACGATTTGCTCACTGGCGGTGCTGGTGCCGATCGATTCCTTTACGAAACTGGTCGAGCATTTATTGCTTCCGATGTTGGCCTTGATACTGTCACTTCTTTCAGCGTTAGTTCCGACAAATTCGTTCTATCCAAAAAGACTTTCGATACTCTTATCACTGCTGCTGGTGGAACGTTACTCAGTTCGGAATTTGAAGTTGTAGATAGTTTCATCGAACAGTTTTCAAGCAATGCCAAAATTACTTACAATCGTGTAAGTGGCGATTTGTCTTTTAACCGCAACGGTTCTATCCTAGTTGGCGGAGATGCAGAGGGCGGTTTTATTGCGGATCTCAATCCTGGAAACGTAGCGGGTGGTGCTCCTCTGCTGAGTGCTTCAAATATTCGGATTGTGGCGTAGGGAAGTTGTATGGGATTGGAAAAAATGTAAATAAAAGAAACCCGGTTTTATTGCAAAACCGGGTTTTTGAGTCGGAAGAGTTTTAAACAGTGGACAATTGTCAATAGTCAATTGTCCACTATTAAATTAACCTGCTAACTCAATTCGATTTCCGACTGTTAGGCGATTCGTAGTAAACTCCAGAACCTGTATCGGAAACAAAGTGACAATCCCAGTAAGAGCGAATAAAGCTCTTCCAAATGGGATCGGTTGATTTGCGATAATAATCGCCCAACAGTGGCTTGATGGCTTCTGTGGCTTCCTTCAAGTGATAGTGCGGCATTGTCGAGAAGATGTGGTGGGCGACGTGGGTGCCGATGTCGTGATGGATGGAATTGATGATTCCGTAATCGCGATCGATCGTAGATAGCGCACCTTTGAGGAAATACCAGTCATCTCCGCGATACCAGGGAATATCGGCTTCTGTGTGGTGCAGGAATGTTACCAAATCCAGCCACATTACGAAGATTACGTAGGGAACTAGGTAGAACTTCAGTAAAAACAGCCAACCAAATTGATAGGTTAACGCACCCAAAAAGGCTACCATCAATACCAATGATGCGGAACTCGTCAATACGTCCGCTTTTTCGGATGGACGGAAAATCGGGCTACCGGGCATGAAGTGAGAACCTACCCGATCGGGCGATCGCCGAAACAGATAAATTGGATAAGCAAATAACATCAAATAAAAGCGTCCCAGCTTCTCGTACCAGGGCATTTGATTGTATTTGCTCTCCGACACTGGATACCAGCTTTCATCGTTGTCCAAGCTGCCTGTATTCGCGTGGTGGGTTCTGTGGCTGATCCGCCAACCGTGGAATGGTACGAGAATGGGTGCGTGGGAAAGGTGTCCGATCAGGTTGTTGAGCCATTTGCTCTTAGAAAATGAACCGTGCCCGCAGTCGTGGCCGACTACAAACAATGCCCAAAACATGGTTCCCTGCATGAACCAGAAGATTGGATAAAATAACCAGGAATCTAGGCTGTAGGCGATCGCGTATAAACCTGCGATAATTCCAAGATCCAAAAAGAAATAAGCTAGAGATCTCCAAGCCGAGGGTTCAAAACAATGGGCTGGAATGGCTGCTTTGACATCACCAAGAGTAAAAGGTAACTCTTTTGTACGAGAGGATGAGCTGGTATTGCTCGGCTGATTGAGAACAGTATCTAATTGCACGAAGTTTCCGATTTAAGCTGACTTGAGAAACCGCATTCCGCCTTTTAACTTTCACTTTCAGCCCGCAAGGAGCCATATTTTTTACTCTGCAAGGGTTTCTAAAGTTCTTTAGTTCCGCATGAATCGCCCGCCCGCGATTCTCAAGCAAGTTGGCTTGTAGAATATTTGTGTGGGGAGATTTAGCGCGATCGACCCTGTTATCTGAAAAAATCCTATGTGTCCGTTGTTGGTACGAAATGCGACTTCAATTTGAGATCGCACTTTCTGGAGAAACTATCTCCAGTTCGCAGGTAGCATACAACATTTCCAGCAGGTATTGTCAACGAGAGTGTAGGTTGAGCCGATCGATTTTAGATTGGCGATTTTAGATTCAAGGACAAATCTCAAATCCGAAATCTCAAATCGGAGTCTTGGGTTTCACATCAAGCTCTACCTCAATACGCTTGGGCTAACACTGTTTATTGCCCGGAGATCCCCCTCGCATCCCCCTTAAGAAGGGGGACTTTGAGAAGATTCTTGTCCCCCCTTTTTAACGGGGGTTAGGGGGGATCTGTCTTAAACCAAGCCTATTGAGTTCTACCCAACTGATCGCTCCCTACAGTTCACAAATTCTGCCAGAGTTGCTAGAGCTAAGTTAATTTAACATTTCTACACACACTCTGGCAATGACTTACCAGAAAATTTTTTTCAATCGACAAATCGCGGAAAGCGAGCTAAGTAGATGAGTATGAAAATACACAAGTATGTCCGAAGAGAGCGAAACGAAGTGAAGCGAAGCATAAGCCCTAGCCCTTTCAGGGCGGCTTCGCCAACGGGCAGGCACGCGGCTACGCAGGGGTTACGGTTGCTTTACGTTCTGTTACATGAACCGATTTATTTACACCCACCTACTTACCCAAAAACGGATAGAAGCGCTAAACAATCGTCGCGAATACAGCAGAGTTTTAGACTAAAGTTTTAGATATCAGATTCACTGTGCGAGCCGTGTGAATCTAAAATCTAAAATCTAAAATCTAAAATCTAAAATCTACTGACTGGCGATCGCTTTCTCGCTGTTTGGTTTTCTAGGTTGCAGCCTTTTCTAATAAGAGCTTCGCCCGTTTGACCATTTCCGGAATCTCGATCGGATAATCGCCGGTGAAACACGCCGAACAAAAACTTTTCGTGTCTTCGTTAGTCGCACTCAGCATTCCTTCCCGGCTCAAGAAAGCCAAGGAATCCACCCCAATTTGAACGCCAATTTCGGCGACGGACTTGGTAGCAGCAATCAACTGATCTTGATTGTCGGTGTCGATGCCGTAAAAACAAGGATGAGTCACTGGGGGCGAAGAAATTCTCATGTGAACTTCGGTGGCGCCCGCATCCCGCAAGGCTTTGACAATTTTGCGGCTGGTAGTGCCGCGGACGATAGAATCGTCGATAATAATGACCCGCTTTCCTTCCAACACATCTTTGAGAGGGTTGAGTTTCATGCGGATTCCTGACTCGCGCATTGTCTGAGTCGGTTGAATAAAAGTGCGTCCGACGTAGCGATTTTTAATCAATCCTTCGGCGTAAGGAATGCCGGAAGCTTGAGAAAAGCCGATCGCCGCTGGGATTCCAGAATCGGGAACACCGATGACTATATCAGCATCAATCGGAGATTCGACTGCCAACCTCCGCCCGATCCGCAGTCGGTAGGTATATAAATTTTCACCTTCCATAATGCTGTCTGGTCGAGCAAAATAGATCATTTCAAAGACGCAAAGTTTGCGTTTTTGCTGCTGACTCCAGTGGAAAGAAGCCATACCTTCCTCTGTAATCCAAACTAATTCTCCCGGTTCTACGTCCCGCAAAAATTCAGCACCGATAATATCTAATCCGCAGGTTTCCGATGCTAAAACGTACCGTTGCGGAGTTGTGGGGAGGGTGCCAATTACCAGCGGGCGGACGCCGTGGGGGTCGCGGACTCCCATGACGCCTTGGGGGGTGGCGATCGTCAAACTAAAGGCTCCTTGGCACATAGCAAAGGCACTGATCGCAGCTTCCAGCCAGTCTTTGCCCTGGTCTACCTCCCAACCGATCGCCACTGCGATCGCCTCTGAATCCGTCGTGCTGACAAACTCGCACTTCCGAGACAGCAATTCTTCCCGCAATTCTTTAGTATTGACAAGATTCCCGTTATGTGCTAGAGCCAGACTTCCCAAGCGAGTTTCGACAACCACAGGCTGAGCGTTGACCACGCGGGACGAGCCGGTAGTAGAGTAGCGAGTGTGCCCTACGGCTAAGTTACCGGGCAAATGACCTAAATTCGATTCGTTGAAGACTTGGGAAACCAGTCCCATCTCCTTGTGCAGGTGGACTGTTTCACCATCAAAAGTAGCAATTCCGGCGGATTCCTGACCTCGGTGCTGCAAAGCATACAAGCCGAAGTAGGTCAACTTGGCGACATCTTCACCCGGTGCGTAGATACCGAAAACGCCGCAAGCTTCCTCGGGCTTGTCTGGTTTGCTAGAATGCTCGTCAGCCTCGAAGGAATGGTTGGGAATCATAGATGGGTGGGCTCCTAATGGGAACGGTGGGTTAGCGGGAAAGTTTCAGCGGGAAGTTTTGTTTGCGATCGCGTCGCATAACTTAATAATTCCTTAATATTGCCACGGATCGAACATTAATTTCAAGTTGTTTGGCATTCTGGCTGGGGATGTGGGGCGTTTAAGGGGATTGTAATATCGATCGCCCATATCTCTGATAGTAGCGTTTATTCACGGGGGGCGATCCTCTTCGAGGGCTTCGCTAACGGGGGGAAAACCCGCATAAGTAATTCGGGATTCGCAAATCGATAGATTTTGTAGGGCAAATAGGTCTTTTTCAAAGATTAAGATATCGAGGGCGATTTCCTACGGGATAGCTACGCTTCACGGGCTGTTTGAAATATTAGCATTTAATGGCGATCGCTCTTGACTTTTGTGTGAGATTGACATACTATATCATCATGGGAATCTGTGCGGCCATATAAATCATTTTTGACACGACAAGTTATGTCAATAGCACAGAGCAGATAAATTTTTCAGTCTAATTGGTAGGGTGCGTCGCTGCGAGATTCTTGATGAAACTTGCAGATTGTAGATGGCGATGCACCTTACTATTGTGTGGTGCGTCGCTGCGAGATTGTCGATCGAAATTGCAGATTTTCGATGCGACGCACCCTACGGATTAAGTCCATGCACTTGCTATTATAGCGGTTCTCAGAAAGATGAGGTACGTTGTTGGGCTTCAGCCCTCTTGGTTTCAGTGGTTATATAACCTGTCAGTCATACCTCACCTTTTTGAGAAACCCGCACATCCTCCGGGTTTTGTTTATCTAGACGCGGTTTCAACCGCCGCTTCCAATTCTTGAAAAATTTTGTAACTACCGCAAACTACTTCGATACAAATATCTCCTTCCAGCCGAAAGTAGAAAAGAGTTGAAGAACCTGTCTCAACCAAACCCTCTTGATTTTGAAAAGGATAGGACAAAGCAGATAAAATTTGACTCTTATCTTCTGTCAGTTGTCTTAATTCTGCGTTACCTACCCAGAAGCAAGAGTCTTCTGAGTCGGAGTTGACAGGTTGAGAGATTACCTGATGCACGAGTTGATAGAATTCGATCGCAGTATCGTAGATCCCGGTTCCGAAAGTAAAGTCCAAACGCAAGGTTAAAGGTTGAGGGATGAGAGAAATACCTGTGAGGTCGGCACTTTTCAGGTCTTCTATGCAAAAATGTTTTAAAGGGCGATCGGTTGTAGCAGTCATAGAATTACCGTGCCAATAAATTATGGTGGAAATTAACGCTTCAGCTCAATATCAAACTCAAGCCGAGAACGATAAAAGTGAACGTCAAATTCTAAGAAAAAATTTGTCTGTCCCAGAATCAATGATACGCTATCACTTTTTGCCCAAGCAAATACTAATCTTACCGGAGCAAACTCCCCTATTTCAGCCATGAAAAATACTGGCATCGCTGGTTGATTACCAACGTTACCAGCCAGTCGAATAATGGCTTTGCTGTCATCCCACACTAAGCCAAGCTGAATTCCTATTTTGTAAGGCAATACACTCACTGTTGCACCGCTGTCTACTAACCCAACAACTTCGACTCTCTGGTTATTGTGGTGCAGAATCAAGGGAATGCGCGGTAAGCTGTCAAACTCATCTTGAGAGGGGTGATTGGTAGAGTATTGAAATCGCATAATACTCACTTTTCGTTGCTGTTAGCCAGATTCATTGCCTGCATCAAAGCTGTACCAGCACCAAAAGTATTGTAGGGAGTTGGCAAGTAGTAAGTCTTGTAAGGTTCCAAAGGAAAAATATTCTGACTGATATCTTCTTCCGCCATAAGAATACGGATTAACTCTCGTTTATCGATCGCAGACAGTTTTTTAATGGTAGGGAGTAATTCTGTTAGTGTCATCGGTTGTTTTCCTACGATGCGTCTATCTTGATGATAGCAGGTGAACAGTGTTTGTAGGGTGCGTCGCTGTGAGATTGTCAATTTGATTTGTAGATTGTTGATAGCGACGCACCTACAAGTGAGACTACCCAGAAACAAGAGCAACGCGAAAACCTCTGTCGTCGTCGCCTGCCCTATTCCCGGAGCGATAGGCACTGCGACAATTCACCGCATGACATTTCCAGGAACCGCCACGAAGAACTCTCAAGTCAGAGTGAGTTTCCCAAGAACTTCCATCATTTGGTGCGCCATTGTAGTTAAAATTCACGCTATCGCTGCACCATTCGTTAACATTCCCGTGCATATCGTAAAGTCCAAAAGCATTCGGAGGAAAACTCCCGACATCCGTTGTTTCTTTGCGGGAAGGTTCCCATTGTGCAGAACCATAGGGATAGCCACTATAATTGACTAAATCCGCGGTAATTGTTTCGCCAAAGTGAAAAGGTGTTTTAGTTCTCGCGCGACAAGCATATTCCCACTCGGCTTCCGAAGGTAAGCGATAAGTCTTGCCTGTTTTTTGGGAAAGTTTCTCGCAGAATTCCACAGCATCATTCCAACTTACTTTTTCTACAGGACGTTTCGCGCCTTTGAATTTAGATGGATTATTTTCCATCACTGCTTGCCACTGCTCTTGAGTGACTTCATACTTGCCCATAAAAAAAAGGAGAGATGTTAACTTTGTGTTGATGTTAACTTTGTGTTGCGGATTTTCCATATTTTCTTTCCCTACTTCCTCAGTGGGGGAGCCCATCAGGAAACTGCCTCCAGGGATTGCTATCATTTCTAAGCTTGCACCGCCACCTAAATCTTCGCTAATAAATTGTGCTTGATTGTCTTTACGGTTAGTTATATTACCCTGGACATCAACTGTCACTGTTTCAAAATCAAACGTTTGTAAATTTCTCATAATTGTGGGTTTTAAAGAAGAAAAGATATTGTAGAAATTTAACCCGCGCAGGCGGGTTTTGTCAGTGTAGCGGTGGTTGAAACCAGGCACTTTCAACCACCGCTACTTATCGCTCGCCATCAAACAGATCCAATTCGACGCTCGATCGCATTATAGAACCGATCGCCCATATCACCCATCCCGACCTCAATCAACCCCAAATTATCCGCACTCAACACCCGCAAAGGCGAGTCAGCACCCCCAACTACACCGATTTTCTGCCACATTTTAGCCAAATGTTCTTGCAAGTAAGCTTCCCAAACTCCTTGATTTTCCGGCGCGATGGAAACAATAATGCAGTTGCCCATTTCACCAAACAAAACTTCATCCCAACGGCTAACATTTGCCGAATTCAAGCCCAGATGGATTTCCGCACCCAGTTTACCAGAGATGCAGGATTCCGCCAGGGCGATCGCAATTCCACCTTCCGCAGCATCGTGGGCCGAACATACCCAACCGCTGCGAATACCGTCGCGACAAACTGATTGCACTTTCCTTTCCAATTCAAAATTAATCCTTGGCGGTTTCCCCGCTACAATCCCGTGAACTGCCGCTAAATATTCCGAACCTCCGAGAGTAGCAAAAGCCGATTTCTTCGGAGTTTCAGTTTTCAATTCAGAATTAGCAGATTGAAAAAAGGTCAGTTCATCCTGACTATTTGCTCCAATTCCCAACACATAAATTAAATCGCCCTTCTTTTGCCAACCTTGACCGCAAATCTTCGTCAAATCTGGAATCAATCCCACCATTCCGATTACCGGAGTTGGATAAATCGGTTGAGGATTGCCATCAGAATCAACCGTTTCATTGTACAGAGAAACATTACCCCCAGTCACAGGTGTTTTCAACTCGCGACAAGCATCAGCAATCCCGCGACAAGCCGATGCTAACTGCCAATATCCTACAGGTTTTTCGGGACTGCCAAAATTGAGATTGTCCGTAACTGCAATAGGTTCAGCACCGACACAACTTAAGTTTCTCGCTGCTTCCGCTACGACGGCTTTTGCACCTTCATAAGGGTCGAGATAAACATAGCGAGAATTGCAATCAACCGTCGCCGCAACTCCGGGAATAACCCCCCCTGGCGAGGGCGGGCACGGGGGCACCGCCCCTACAAGGGGGGGAGAAAATTCGGCAGTTTCTCTTCCTTGTGCTTTCTTAAATAAGGGAATAGCTTCTGCTTCCTCTTGTAGCGTCGCCTTAGTAAGGGCGGGTTCTTCCTCTTGTAGCCCCCCCTTAGCAAGGGGGGGTTGGGGGGGTTCTTTTTGACATGGTTCCAGAGGCCGCAATCTGACCACAGCAGCATCAGCGCCTCCCGGCAAAACAACAGTATTATTTTGCACCTGATGGTCGTATTGGCGATAAACCCAGCGTTTAGAAGCGATGGTGGGAGTATCTAAAAGAGTCAGCAAAATCTGATTCCAAGTTTGGAAATCACCTTGAACTTCGATACCGGCTGCGGTGCATTCCGGCAACTTGTCCGCCGTCCATTCCCATGCTTTTCTAGCATATTCTGGCGCTTCCGTTAACAATTCGCGGTGATAAATTGGCGTATTATCTGCCAAAGCAGTCGCGGTAATTTCAGCAGCGATTTCGCCTTTAAACAGAATTCGGACGATCGGCTCTGCGATGACTGTCCCCGCGACTACGGCGTGCAATCCCCAGCGATGAAAAATATCAATTAATTCCTGTTCCCGTCCTTTCTGTGCGACAAACAACATCCGTTCTTGCGATTCCGAAAGCAGGTATTCGTAGGGAACCATACCGCTTTCTCGAACCGGAACTTTATCTAAATCAAATTCAATTCCGACACCACCTTTGGCTGCCATTTCCGATGTCGAACAGGTGATTCCTGCCGCGCCCATATCTTGGGCGGCGACGACAGCACCAGTTTTGAATGCTGCCAAACAAGCTTCAATTAAGGATTTTTCGAGAAACGGATCTCCTACTTGGACTGCTGGGCGGTCATCCATTGATTTGTCGGTCAATTCTGCACTAGCAAAACTTGCGCCTCCCATGCCATCTCTGCCAGTAGTTGAACCCACATAAAGCACAGGATTTCCGATTCCCGATGCGCCAGATTTAACAATTTCTTGAGTTTCCATTAAACCCAAAGCCATGACATTAACTAGCGGGTTTTCAGAATAAGCAGCATCGAAATAAACTTCGCCGCCAACCGTGGGTACGCCGATGCAGTTTCCGTAGTGACTGATTCCCGATACAACACCTTTGAACAATCTCTGAGTTTTGCTATCATCTAAATTGCCGAAACGTAGAGAATTCAAAAGTGCGATCGGGCGAGCACCCATTGTAAAGATATCGCGGAGAATCCCACCGACGCCAGTTGCAGCACCTTGGAAAGGTTCCACTGCTGACGGGTGGTTGTGGGATTCAATTTTGAAAGCAAGTTGCAAGCCATCTCCCAAGTCTACGACGCCGGCATTTTCTCCTGGGCCGACGAGAATGCGATCGCCCTCTGTGGGAAACTGTTTTAATAGCGGCCGCGAATTTTTGTAGCAGCAGTGTTCGCTCCACATCACGCCGAACATTCCCAATTCAGCCTTATTGGGATGGCGGCCGAGACGCTGAACGATTTCTTCATATTCTTCGGGTTTGAGTCTTTCAGCGGCAATTTGTTCGGGGGAAAATGGGAGGTTTGGCATAATAATTGCGATGTTTTGTAGATTTTACATCCCGACTTGGGATTTTGTCGATCGGGATTTAGGTATCAAGACCAAAGAAACCGGGTTTTTTATTTAATCTGAGGGTTGGAAGGAAATCTTTGGGTGCATCTGGTTTTTGAGGAGGGCGAAGCATGACCGCATATAAATTATTAGTTATAATCCCATATTGACTGCGGTCATGCTTCGCCCCTACAAACATATTTGTCTTGCGCCAGATGCACCCAAATCTTTTCGGTAAAAAACCCGGTTTCTGACCACTCGTCCATCCAGGACTGTTAATGCTAATTTCTAGGATGACAGAGTTTGTGGATAACAGCATTCAGATTTTAATTTCTAGCATGAATTGAAGGGGCTGCATTGTTGTCAACTTAATCTCAAAGATCGTAGCAGTTTTTGGCGGCTCCGATGAATTCCTAGGACGCGATCGATCGTACAGGGAAACTGAGAAGTTACCAAATATCGGATAATAATTGACATATATCTTATTTTCTGCTAAAGAAGTCGCACCCGACAGTTAAGATATTCTTAATTCCTCAAACCCTCTTCCTTCTTCCCTCTTCCCTCTTCCTTCTTCCTTCTTCCTTCTTCCTTCTTCCCTCTTCCTTATGACTCAAAATCTCAATTTTGCCAACCAAAACTTGCGGAACCGTTCATTTAAAGGGCTGGACTTATCAGGGGCGAACTTCAGCGGTTGCGACATTCGAGGCTGCAATTTCACCGGGGCGATTTTGAGAGGGGCAAATTTTCAGGGCGTCAGAACCGGACAAAGCCGCCGCCGAGTAAAAAAATTGATTGCTAGGGCTGGGGTGACAGCGGTGATAGTGACGGCTGCTGGGGCTTTGATTGGACTGATTGGCGGGGTGGATGCGGGGGCTGTGGCTGTGGCTGGGACTGCTGCGACGGCGATTGCTGCGACTCGGGGCGAGGCGGGAATTGTGGCGGGGGCTGTAGCTGGGGCTGCTGCTGCGATCGGCGCTAACGGTATTGTGACATTTTTGGGCGGGGATACTCTGAGGGGAATTGGTTTATTTTTGGTTTCTGGGGTTATTTTGGGGTTATGTGCGATCGGCTTTTTTATCGCGGTTGAAGAAATCGAAAAATTGTCAGTAACGTCGTTTAGAAAAGCTGATTTAACTGGCGCTATATTCGATCCGGGGGCGGTTCTCGATGCTGATTTTTCCGATGCGCGAGGCTTGCCGTGGTAAGCTGCACAATTGAATGAATTATTTTTGCTTGTTAGGGCGATCGTACTAGCTTTAAGATTTTAAAGTTTTGTGACAGTTCTAAGTTTTGGACAATTATTGAGGTAGGAGCGTAGGTAAAGGCGATCGACCCATCAAAGCATTGTCATCAGACAAATAGGTACGTAGTTGCGCTTCAGCGCTCTTTATCAATATATGTAAAGAGCATAGTCATCAGACAAATAGGTACGTAGTTGCGCTTCACATCAGACAAATAGGTACGTAGTTGCGCTTCAGCGCTCTTTATCAATATATGTAAAGAGCGTCTATATGTAAAAGTTTCGTAAAGATGCCACACAGCTATTGACACGTTATAACGGTTATTAGTAAGCTCAACAAAGCAACAAAAACAGCCGAACAAAAAAAGAGCGATCGGCACAAACATCTTTCATCAACATCTTTCATCAGAGCGCCGACCATCAGAGCGCAACTGACAGTTTAACGCTGAGTGTAGCACTTTTATTCGCGCTGCATAAAACTCAATCATTGGCTGATAAATTCCAAAAAACAAAAGTCAATACTATCCTTGAACGTCCAAGGAAACGCATTAACATTTGAAAAATCAGGGAAGCAACTAATGTTATCAATCAACTCGCTCACCCCCAGCACAACTACCAGCACATCCATAATTCCTGACATTACAGAAAAGACGCAGTTAGGAAACATTGCCAGCACTTATCATTCCCCCCCCCAGAAAAAAACATACAGCCAAGCGAATTAGACACGATCAACATCTGTCCAGAATTGTTAAAGGAAAGGCAATTATCAGTCGAAAGCAACACAGAGTTACCGATAAAAACCACAGAAATAGACGCTTTACTGATTGAAAAGCCCGGAACGACAATCGATACTCTACCTAAAAAAGACGCAACAACAACCTCCACAATAGATCCAATTACTGGCAACAGCACAAAATTAGAAACTACCAATAACCTCAAAACTGACTCCAGCACATTCACAGCAGAAGCTAAAAATGGGACTGTTTCGGACATTACCAATTCTGTGACAACTCCTGCCGAAATAAAACCAAATTCCTCCGCTACCGAGACTAAAGTTGCAACAGTTTCCGAAGATTCAACTAATACCAAAAATCTGATCGAGGCAAAAACAGATTCTCCAACAGTAGAAACCAAAAACGCAACAGCGACAGCTTCCGAAATTCCCGACAGCAACGCAACAACAGCAGACACAACTCCTGAAAAGTGTAAATGTACTGAAGTGGCAGAAACCAAAAATACGACAGTTTCAGAAATTCCCACTTCTACGACAAAGCCTGCGGAGGTGAAAGCAGATTCTCCAGCCACAGAAACTAAAAACACGACAAAGCCTGCGGAGGTGAAAGCAGATTCCTCCGCGACAGACACGAAGAATACGACAGTTTCAGCGACAGACACGAAGAATACGACAGTTTCAGAAATTCCCACTTCCACGACAAAGCCTGCTGAAGTAAAAGCAGATTCTCCAGCGACAGAGACTAAAAACACGACAAAGCCTGTCGAAGTAAAACCAGATTCCTCAGCGATAGAGAGTAAAAGCGCAATAGTTTCAGAAACTCCTAATTCTGCGACAAAGCCTGCTGAGACAAAAGCAGATTCTGCGACGACAGAGACTAAAAACACGACAGTTTCCACTGCTGCGACAAATCCTGCTGAGGTGAAACCAGATTCTCCAGCCACAGAAACTAAAAACGCGACGAATCCTATCGAGAAAAAAGCAGATTCTCCAGTAACAGAAACTAAAAATCCGATTGTTTCGATAAATCCTGCCGAAGTGAAACCAGATTCTCCAGCCATAGAAGCTAAAAACTCTACTGTTTCTACTGCTGTGGCGAATCCTGTCGAGAAAAAACCAGATTCTCCAGCCACAGAAACTCAAAACCCGACTGTTACGAGAAAGCCTGTCGAGAAAAAACTAGATTTCTCAACGACAGAAACCCAAAACGCGACAATTTCCCCAAATCTAGTCCCAACAATCTCAGAAAACACTCAACTAGCCGTCGCAGTTATTCATTCAATAGACGAAATAACAGGTGAAAAAACAGAAACAACTGCCATTCCCTCAGCTTCTACTGAAACAGAAACCGCCGAGTTACCAGGAATACCAGCAGCAACAGACATTCTCACCGGGGAAATTGAAAATACCTCATTAAATCTCCCCAATACCTTTGTCAATGCAGACACTACCGAAATTACCAGCCAAGCCGATGAAAGTTTCCCACTAATTTATGACGAGGAAATTTCCACACTGTTTGAAACTCTCAACCACACATTAGCCACAGCAGAATCAACCGACAACCATCCACTATCCGAGTCAGAATACACAATTGCCAACTTTGATACCGACTCGGAAAACCTAACTAATATTCCCCAAACAGCCACCACTCAAAATTATTTGCCGTCAGACTCAGCAAATATCATTCCCAACACAGACAATCAGCCAGAAACAACCATTGACGAGTATGCAAACCCTAACTTTGAAACCGAATCCCAAAAAATAACCGTTATTCCAGAAATAGCATCATCCGCAAATAATCAGCCAGAAAATCCTCTTCATATCATCGCCACCAGTCAAAGCGACTCCGAAACCAAGATTAACGAGTACCCAGTTGCTGACACGACTACCGAATTAGAAACAACTCTCAATTCCCCCCAACCAACTCAACTATTAATCGGCATCATCGACACCGGCTTTGCCGCCGACAACCCCAACATCGACTACAGCCAAATCATCCTCGGAAAAGACTTAATCGACAAAGACAACAACCCCCTACTCCAACCAAACGAAGGAAACCAACACGGAAACACAATATTAGAAATAATTGCCGGTGACAAAAACAAAAACAATCACCAAACACCAATTTGGTTGGGAAGAGCCACAGGTTCCGGCAACTGGCACGAATCCTTGATAGAATTTGTAGACACAGCAAAAGCATCAAAACAACCAAACGCCGTAGTTAACCTCAGCTTCGACTTAACCCAAATCAATCCCGACGGCACGCAAACCACACGGCACAAACTGACAGAAACAGAAACAGCAGCACTCAAATACGCCTTTGATAACAACATCCTGATTGTAGCAGCCGCAGGTAATGAAGGCTCGAAATCCTCAGCTCTAGGACAAGCCTCAACCGAATTCCCCAACATCATCACAGTCGGCGCAGCTTCTAACAACAACCGCAGCCCATATTCCAGCTACGGAGAGGGCTTAGACATCCTAGCATTGGACACAATTGGCAGCACAACAGAAACCACAAGCCAACCAAAACAAGGTACATCAATAGCAGCAGCCATCATCACAAAAACCATCTCCCAAATGTGGGAAACCAACCCATCATTCAACCCCCAACAAATCAAAAACATCCTCCTAGAAACAGCAACAGACATCGACGTACCCGGATGGGATGAAAGAACAGGATACGGCATCTTAAACCAAGAATTAGCCATAGCCACCGCCGCCCAAACAATCCCCGCAATCCCAGTATTAGCAGCCACCAAACAATTAATCAAACCCCTAACCAGTCCCGACGAAAACATTAACCAAGCCACAGCCAAACCGTCATCAAGAGCAGCATTAACCAACGCTACAACCAACCAACCAAAAACCACCACTACCTCAACCGGAGACAACAACGTCGGCACCAGTTCCACTACCACAGAACTAGCGCCAAACACTACCAGCAATACCAGCAAATCCGGCAGTACAACCAGCACAAACACCCAAACCAACAGAAGCTACTCACACACAAACTCCAACTGGAACAAAAGCCGTACCAATACCAACAGTAATGGCAACTCTTTTTATGAAACAAAAACAGATACAAACACAAACACCAAGGACTACACAGACAAAAACCTTTCCCTCTACTCAATAGAAAGAACAGATAAATCCCAGTCAAGCAGCAACCGACTCAAATACGAAGGCACAGGAAACAGCCAAACCTCATCCAAACAGAAATGGAGTTCAAATCGCAACTATACCAGTCCTTCACAAACTCAAAAAAGTGCTTCTGACAGTTACCTAAACAGCCAAACTCAATCCGATGGGAAACATGACGGTAACAATGGAGAGAGCAACTCCAAAACCCAAGAAGATTCAGGTTCAAAATCAACGACAAACAATCAGTACACCAGCAGTAATGGAACTTCCGGCGACAACACTACAACTCAAAGAAAAGGAAAAATTAACTGGACTTCGAGCAGCAAAGGCAACAATTCCAACAGCACTTACAGCGGCGATAATTCCGAAGTCACTCAATCCAACTCTCACAGCAAAACAAGCAGCGACTCATACAAAACAAACAACAGCAGCGACAACCATTCAATCACCAACAACACCTGGGACAACACCACAACCAACGGCAAAACCGTCGGTAGTAGCACCCGCGATACTTACTCAGAAGGGAACAGTAATGCTAACAGCAGTTACGATGACGGCAAATCAAAAAATAAGAGCAACACAGACACATATACCCAGAATCAGTCCCAAGAAACAAACAGCAGCAACGGCACTAACTCTTGGAGAAACAATCGAGATAATAATTACTCAGTAACTCAGGGCAACAGCACGGAAAGTTACAAAAATGGGGGAGATACTAGAAACCACAATCGCGACCATTATTCAATCAATAAATCAAACTCTTCCAGCAGTAACAGTGCCGGAAAACCCAGCTCCAAAAACGAAAGTGAAAGCTATTCTGAAAATCAACAGCAGTGGGATACTGAATACAAAGCTGATACTTACACGACCAAAAGTAACAGCGATGAATCGACAATAACCGCGAGTAAAAGTAATAGCAGTACCGAAGGCAACAATACCAATTCGTCTAGCAATAGCGATACCTCAAAGACGAGTAATTCACAGACAGTAACAACTTACAAAGATGGTCGAAAAGAAGAGAGTGGCAGTTCGAGTTACCAAAAATGGTTGAGGGATAGCAGTTACGATAGTAAGGGGGTAGTGAGTGACGTTTACAAGTATTCTAGCTGGACTTCGAGTTACAGCAAAAATTACTTTAAGGGAGGTTACAGTTGGAGTGAGACTATCAGTGGCTCAGATTCTGAATCGACGACTAAAAGAGCTGTTTATAGCAGTAGTCGCAGTGACTGGAGTTGGACTCGTAGCGGGACAGTCTGGGATGATGGCAGGAATGATTGGAGTGAGAGTTGGTCGAAGTCTAGTTGGAAAGATGGCAAGTATTTGCCGAGTGAATCTGAGTCGAAAAGGGGAGGGTTCGATCCGAAGAAAACAACACCGCAGGTAAATGATGTACCGAAATTTGGGGAGGCACCGCGGTTGAATAAGGCTCCGAAGGGGAAGAATGTGCCACCGGAGTTAAATAAGCCTCCTAAGCCGAGTCAGGATATTTGGACACCACCGCGTCGTACTTTTAAAGAGCTTGAATCTGAGAAGGTAATTAATAATGCTCCTGATAATTGGGTTGCTGGGCCTGGTGGTGGTGGAGAACCTTCTTTCAAGGAAAAAATCAGGAGATTATTGACAACAGGGGCAGGGGCGATAGCCAATTATAACAAGATTTTTGCTTTAATTTTTAGGTCTTCACAATCCGAGCGAAGGACAATAACTCAAGACCCAAAAATGATGCGACTCATCAGAGATAGTTTTAGCAGCAAACCAGAGTTAGCAACTGCAATCGCAGCATCCTTACTCACAGGAGAGCAGCGCTGGAGTAACACTCCCAATGACTTGATTTCCCATTTTTTGTATGGAAATACGGAGAATGCTTTATCTTTTGATGCGACAATGAACTGCTGGGAAATGATTTTATATGCAGCTTTTCTCTGCGGTCAAATTAGTGGTAAACAGATCAAGAATTTTCTAGAATCAACTTACCCAACAGGCCGACAGATGACTACAATGGGATACAGTAGAGATCCAGAGTTACCATTCTACCCAACTCGTAAAAAAGATGCTTCCAGCCCAACAAAATATCCTCAGCCTGGAGATTTAGTGTATTTTACAGATAGAACACCATTTCCTGGTCATGTAGCAATCTCACTATTTGGATCGCTAGTTGTCAGTTTGTGGGAATTTCCAGATCTAGGTGATGGAAAAAAGAATCGCATACAGATTATTGATATTGGCGATTTACCAGGACAAGTACAGATCGGACCTCCTCTTGCAGAAGCGATAAAAGCAGGAAAGATTTAGCAACCATCATGAAAAAGCGTTACCTGTTTGTATCAGCAATTATACTGCTTATAACCGCAGTTATTTTTCAAGAAAAATATTGGCAATCAAAGGAGTTAAAAAACCATAGGCAGCCAGAGGAATCAACAAAACCAATTAGTTGTATGCAACTAAAAATTTGGACTATTGCAAAAAAGGAGTGGAATAATCCAATTAAGCTAGAAGCAGTAGAAATGCAACCCCCTCCTCCTGAAGCGGCGCAAGTTAGAGGGATACCAGGCCCTAAATATTACCCAGTAAGACCTTACATAGAAACCTCTGTAAGTCCAGGAGGACTAGCAAGCACTGTCGTTAAAGGTAACGAGCAAACAATGCCGACTGCTATTTTTGTGAGCAAGACTGCAAAAGTGATACCGCTACTAGAGTCGCCAGGGAGTCTCGGTGCTCGCAGTGACGGAGTTTGGTCTATTCGTAATCAAATAATATCTCACTACGACACCACAGGAGTGCTAAAACAGTCCGTCAAAATTCCTGGTACAGAGATTGTAGGTGTTGAAAAAGACGCTGTTTGGGTGATGAGCCTTGACGAAGCTTGGTTTGTAAGTGCCAGTGGTAAGGTACGTGGGCCGTACCCGTGGAAAGGATTTAATAGTTCAGTTGGATCGGGAATTGCACTGTGCACGTTAGATGGAAACAGTGTGCGTCGCATACAATGTCTAGAACCAGATGGAAAAAAGTATGCTGTTCCTATTGCGTTGCATCAACCTATAAAAGGAACACTTTTATCCTTTTCAAAGGAGCGGGTTCTGACTGTGGGTATTGCTGGTGCATTGGGTTACTACAGCACTAGAAATGTCAATGCTGACTTAACCATAGAGAATGCGGGTCTTACATCAACAGGCGATGCTTTTGTGTCTCTTAATGTCGATAACAAATGGGCAGATATTTGCATTAGTAATGGTAGATATCGAAGGCTTTCTATTAAATACAAAAAGCCAGATTTACCATTTTCTATTCCATTCATACATAACTCATTTCCCTTTCCGCTGAGACTAAATGTAGTTGCAGTTGAGGGCGATCGCACGTTGGTTTACGGTTTCGATCGCGCTGTGTGGTACAAGGGATCTCGCGTTGAGAAAACTTTTGTAGTGGACGATAATGTCTATCGCAAAGATATATTTCCTTATCACTGGAGGACTGCTACTAATTTTGTAACTGCGAATAGTTCAGATGGAACAATAATTATTTCAACAAGCGGGCCAACTGGAATGGCAATTATTGGGATGCGTTGGAATCCTGAATCTAAGTAGTTGGACGTGTCGGTGAATGTTGAAAAGTGACTGATTTATAATCCGATCGCCCTCGCGCCCTCGCCCCCGCACAGTCAAACACCCATTTTCTGCGAGCTCTCTGATTGTCGTTTGGGTGCACGAGGGCGATCGCACGTTAAGAGTTGGTAGACTGACAATTACCTATTCCTCACCCATTCCCGGAATTCTCGCACTGCTGTGGTTGCGCCTGCTGTTTGAGTGCGATCGATCGGTCTGTTGCGATTTTCATGTTCCGGTAGCGGCACCATAATTTCTAATTGACCTTGATGATAAGCAATTCTTGTCGAACGTTGGTTTCCCAGTTACGCGAGCAAATATTCATATAATTTATAACTGATATTTGGCAGTAAAACTCTTTGTTCAGAGGACGTTGATATTGTTAATATTTGAGTTGGGTTTGTATTAATGACTATTTGTTTGTGTAAAATAGCAGGGAGTGCAAAACATTGACTTTATGACTAAGTTTCCCCACGATCAGTTTGCTAAAGAATACCTTCAAGAGTTATTGTCGCCTCTGGGAGAAGTAGAAACCAGCAAAGATGTCACCGCTGAAGTCAGAGAAATTGATGTCTGGTTTCAACCCACTTCTTTTGAGGGCGAATATGTTCAGAGTTTGGGTTTATTGGGTAAGATGGCTGCTACTGTAGCTGTGATTGAGCCGTTTCGCAATCCGGTTAATACTGAGGGAATCTTCAGTTGTGTGGTAAAACTATTAAATAGTAGGGCGAAACTGGGGCGGCAGACTAATCGAGAAGACCAGCGTTTAGAAGAAAGACAATTGCCGAGGTTGTGGATTTTAACTCCCACTGCTTCGGAACTTTTACTGGACAGTTTTGGTTTTCGGGTTCCCGAAGAGTCGGAGGGCTGGGCGAAAGGAGTTTATTTTTTAACTCAGGTTTGGAGAGTCGGACTAATCGCGATTCACCAGCTACCGAGAAGCCCCGAGACTATGTGGTTGCGGATGTTGGGCCGCGGGCGGGTACAGGGGGATGATGAAGATCAGGAGTTAGTTATGGCGATTGCACCTCTTTTTCAACAACATTTAGAAGCTGCACAACAACAAGGCCTCCAACAAGGCCTCCAACAAGGCCTCCAACAAGGCCGGGAAGAAGGACAGCGGATGATTTTGGAGAGTTTTTTGCAAGTTAGATATGGGGAGTTAGACCCACGAACTGTCGCATTAATTCTACCGATTTCGGCTTTGCCTGTTGCCGAGTTCACCTTGCTGTTAGTGCAATTATCTACTCTGCCTGCGGGAGAAAATGAACACCAAAATGTGCAAATTTTGTTGGCACAAACAGTTATGGAAAAAACCTTCATTCAATCGGGACAATTAGAAGAAATCCCGGTAAATCTCATCCCCGATCTGCTGGCTTTATCCCCAGACAATTTATCATCGCTGTTGGCAGACTTGCCTCAATTATCGATTGAAGAACTGATGGCTAGATTGGCACAATCATTGACTTAGAAAAAAATAAACTGACGGGTAATAGCCTGTCAATATTGGGGCGGTTTCTCACAGACACCGCCTCTATATTTTGCAGGTGTCAATAGCTACGGTCATGCGCTACTGTAGTTAATAGTAGACTGTGGTCATTAGTCCTTGTTTTATGAAGTTGCGATCGTTCTTTTCTTTCCTCATTGCTGGCGTTTTGGCTCTCTTAGCCTTGAGTGCAGGCGGTTTTTACTGGCTGTCAACCAAAACTCCCCTCAATCTGCTCGCCGGTGGGCCGACAACTACTCCGGCTGCGGCTGTGTTTGTCTCGAAACAATCACCTGTGTTAGTTTCAATGCTGGTAAATCCCGATCGCCTCGAAGCATTGCGACAAATCTTTGCCTCTCCTGAAGAAAGAAGCCGATCGCACGCTGAATTCGAGCAAATAAAAAAAAGCTTCCTCGTTAATACTGGCCTGGATTACAGTCGCGATATCCAACCTTGGATAGGTGACGAAATTACTTTCGCCACCACCACGCCAGATTTCGACGATCGCGAACTCAACAACGGCAAACAAACCGGGTTTTTGCTAGCCGTTTCCTCCCAAAATGCCGATCGCAGTCAAGAATTTCTCACTTCCTACTGGCAAAAAGAATCTCGTAAGGAGAAAACTGTGCAGTCGGAAGTATACAAAGGTGTCAAAATTTATTATAAAGAGTCACCAATAACTAACCCTAAAAAAGATTCGATTTGGTCTTTCAACTCGCTTTCTCTACCAAATTCAACTTTGCCTCCCAGCTTTGCAACAGCAGCAATCGGCGGTAGTTCTGATTCAGGAAGTAACAGTAGTTTTGTTTTATTTGCCAACAGTCCGAACGTGCTGCGAGATGCAATTGATAACGTAGAATCAGCAAACCGGAATCTCAACAACAGTCCTAACTATCAAAAAGCTTTGCAGCAGCTAACTCAAGGCAGAATAGCTTTAGGATTTGTCAATCTCCCGCAGCCAGCAACCGAGAAAAATCCCCAAGTTTCCCCCAATTCCCTCGCAGTTGCTATCGGAGTCAACCGACGGGGATTGCTGGCCCAAACTGCTTTGGTGACATCGGGAGACAAAACAGCAATTCCCACACTCTCCGCACCAGTGCAAGCCTTGCAGTACATACCCTCAGCCAGTCCTTTCACGGTCGCCAGCACCGATTTAAGGAATTTTTGGACTGATTTGTCATCGGCGGTGTCAACTAACGCAGAGGCTTCAAAATTAGTCGATCGCGCGATCGCAGATATTCAGCAAAATTCGGGCGTCAATTTGCCCCAAGATATATTTAACTGGGTACAAGGAGAATACGCTTTAGCCGTGGTTCCGAGTTCGTCAAACACTCCCGACTGGATTTTTGCGGCCGAGAAATCTGCTGATGCTCAAAAGGCGATCGACAAACTCGATGAAATTGCCCGCAGCAAAGAATACAGTATCGGCAACTTTACTCTCAGAAACCAGAAAATTACCGCTTGGACGCAGTTGACAACGAGCCAGAGTTACGATGTAAAAAATAAGAGCAAAAGTGCGATCGAAACCGAGGCAAAAGGAGTTCGAGCCACTGTCGGCAAATACGAAATTTTCACGACTTCCGTAGAAGCAATGGACGCAGCACTCAAAGCAGCCGAAACAGGCTCTTTGGTGGCAAATCAAGATTTTCAAACCAGCATCGAACCGCTACCGCCAGCTAACGACGGCTATTTTTATTTAGACTGGCCCTCTAGCAGAGCAATTTGGGAAAAACAAATCCCGTTGTTGAGGTTAATTGAACTTTCTGCAAGACCACTTTTTGACCACTTGCGATCGCTCACTGTCACCAGTACGGGAGAAGTCGCAGGAATTCGGAAAGCTACAGTATTTATGCGGCTGAATTAGTCAGTTGTCAGTTGTCAGTTGTCAATAATTCGGACAGTTTGATGCCATCCGTAGGGGTGGTAAAAACCCGGTTTTTTACGTAAACGCACCTCGACCATCTATCAGCAGTGCAGTGGGAGCATCTCAGTTTTGATTTTATAGTGCTGTCCCCGCTCGCGATCTATCCAACACTCGCGAGCGGGGACGCTCGCACTGTAAAGAAATTGCTTTTTCCAAAAGTGAGAGGCTCCCAGTCCAGTCATGAGTCATAGCACGTTTAAAAATTATTGGCACAAACATTGTGTTTGGGCTTACTGTCTCATAACTAATGACTGATAACGTTCGCGAGCTCTTAAGCTCGCAAAACATGACTAATGACTAATAGCGTTCGCGAGTAACGTTCGCGAGCTCTTAAGCTCGCAAAACATGACTAATGACTAATGACTACTCAGGATTGACTACTATTGGGTTGACTGGTGTTTTAGGTTTCCCAAAATAAGCTTGAAACACCTCTTTGGCGATGGGGGCCGCGGCAACAGAACCAAAACCGCCATTTTCCACAACCACGGCGATCGCAATTTCCGGCTTGTCCGCAGGCCCATAGGCCACATACAGCGAGTGATCCTTCTGTCCGATCACCTCCGAAGTCCCAGTTTTGCCCGCTGTTAGTGGAATTGAACCGTCATTGAGCCCCTGTCCCGTACCGTCGGTAACTACTGCCACGAGTCCTTCTTTAATCACATTAACTGTCGAAGGTTTCATCCCCGTAGGTACTGGTTTTGTCTCAGGCTTGCCAGTCAGAGAAGTCAAAAGATGCGGTTTGACCCGATTACCACCATTGGCGATCGAACCTACCATCACCGCCGCCTCCAAAGGAGTCACCAACACGAACCCTTGACCGATCGACATTGTTACCGTATCACCAGCATACCAAGGTTCTTTATAGATTTTTTCCTTCTGGGCCGGGGTCGGCATTTGACCGTGATCGCCACCGCCTAGGCCCAAAAGCTTCAAATCCGTATCCTTGCCAATGCCCAAGCGGTGTCCCCACTTAGCAATTTCGTCCGGCCCGGCACTCATCCCGATTTGATAAAAAAACGTATTGCTGCTGAAAGCCAAGGCATCCCGAAAGCCGATGTTTCCGTAACCGCCGCTGTGTTCGTTAAAATCAATTCCCCCCACAGTAATGTAAGACGAAGTACCAATAATTGAGTCCGGCGAAAACTTGCCCGACTCCATCCCCGCGACGGAAGTCACAATTTTAAACGTGCTGCCGGGGGGATAGCCTTGCATGGTTCGATTCACAAATGGATTTTCTTCCTGTTGAAGAGTTGCCCAATCATCCTTAGTGATTTTTCGCGTAAACAAATTGGGGTCAAAAGTCGGGTGGCTGGCCAAAACTAATACCGCGCCGGTTTTCACATCAAGGGCCACTACTGCTCCCCGGCGGTTCCCCAGGGCTGTTTCGGCTGCTTTTTGCATGGACAAGTCTATGGTTAGCTGCACTGCCTCGCCCGGTTTGGGCGGTGTCTCCCCCATCAGTCGCAATTCTTGATTTTGGGCATTTACTTCGATCAGCCGATCGCCCCACACACCCGCAATTTCCTTGTTAGAACTTGCTTCTATGCCCATCTGACCGACAATCATCCCCATTGGATATTCCGGGTGAGCTTTCAAGTCTTCTGCGGTAGCTTCGCCAATATATCCCAAAACGTGAGCAGCTAAACTGCCTTCGGGATAGTAGCGGCTTGCTTCTGGCCGCACTTCCACTCCCCGCATTTGTCCCACCTGTTCTGCTAGCGGTACAAACAATGCTGGTGGCATAGCTTGCTTGATTCGCACCGGTCTGTAGGATAGAGGATCGACTTTTTTTAATTTCTCTAATATTTCTTTAGCCGGGATTTTTAGCAGCGGACTCAACTTTTGTGCTGTCACTTTCCACTCTTCGGGCGTTTGTTCTTTCGGCCACAAATAGACCGATCGAGCTAAATTGTTAGCCGCTAGCAGCTTGCCTTTGCGATCGACAATGTGTCCGCGATTCGCCGGCATCGGTACTAGGCGAACGCGATTGTTTTCGGCTCGTTCCCGGTTTTGCTTGCCTTGTACCAGTTGCAATTCCACCAGCCGGCTAGCGTGCAGGCCCAGCAAACCGGTTGCTACTAGCATTAACACGATCGCCCGGTGTATCGGACGCGACTGTTTCTTAGGAGTTTCCAGCAGAGTTTTGTCATTCGAGCGAAATTCAGAGAGCGCAGAAATTTCTCGTTGCATCATTCTATAGGTAGATGTTAAATCCTAGATTTTAGAGTCCTGATTGTCAATTTTGCAGTATACATCATCACACCCGGGGCCGTTCTATAGGTGCAAGCTGCATTAACGGGAATTGACCGTTGGGCGAAGCGGAAAGATTGTTGACACTCCCCGGCAGTCAAGGCACGGGGATTCTTAAGACATTTCGGTCTTAATATCCCTATGGCTAGGGTTCCCAAACTCACCACATTTGCTTTTTGAGCGTGGTGATACCTTTTGGGCGTCTAGGTACATAGTACCAGGTTTCGCAGAGTCCCCGCGTACCATTTTCAAAGCTCGATCTCTAATCGTTTTTGCAGCACCAATATCAGCGTGTTCATGATAGCCACATTCTACACAGATGAATTTTTCACCATCTCTGTTGGACTTATCTATATGACCACAATTTCGACATTCTTGGCTAGAGTGTTTAGGATTGACTTTAATGACGACCTTTCCTTGCTTTGCAGCTAGATACTCAATCTTCAAAATCAATTCACCCCAGCCTGCATCAGAAATAGAGCGATTTAAACCTTTTTTTCTGGACTGTCCATTTTTGAGAAATCTTCCAGTTTTCTCCTCAATTTTTACACGACAACGACGTAGCATTCCAGAAATATGTAAATCTTCTAAAGCAATTGCATCAATATTTCGCTCCACTATTTTGTGAGCGACTTTCCATTGATACGCTTGACGCCGATTGCTGATTTTTTGATGTAATAGTCCTACTTTTTTGGCTGTTTTTTTCCGATTTTTACTGCCTTTGACTTGGCGACTAACTCGTCTCTGTCTAATTTTTAAGGTGCGTTTAACTTTTTTATTAGTTGAAAATTTGGGATTTTCAATTTGATATCCATCGGAAAGATGCACCAGCTTGGTAATCCCTAAGTCGCATCCAATTACTTTAACCACATCCTGGAGAGATTTAGCCTTGTAATCGGGAACAGACTTGTCTTCGATCCTCAGAGACACGTACCAACCATTTTGGCGCTTCCTGACAGCACAAGCTTTGATATAGCCTTTCTCAAAAAGGTGAGGTATGACTGACAGGTTATATAACCACTGAAACCAAGAGGGCTCTCTTCCCAACAACGTCCGCGAATCTTTCGTAAAACCGCATCCAACCTACTTTGGGCAAGTAGATTTTGTTACCTTGTATCTTTATTCCCATTACAAAAGTAAAAGAGGTAAAGTTACTACGGTTTTTGAATTGAGGAAATCCTCTGCCTTCAAAAAAGTTTCTGTAGGCAGTATCTAAACGTTTAACGTTCTGTTGCAAAACTGTTGAGTCACTGCCACTATACCAAGGTCTAGCTATTTTGAGCTTCGGTAAGGATGTGATTTGAATGTCACCAGCAGTGCGACGAGGATTTTTGAGTTTACCTTCAAAATCTACCTTGCCATCTTTCCAGGGATTCCCAGTTGCACCATTTTTACTGACGAAGCAGGTTAATGGACAAGCTTCAACCTGATTTCTGAGATCGGAGTAGTCTCCTTGAACAAACTGTTGGTTATATTGAATGATTCTGTCGTTCAGGCACCAGTTATAGTGACTTCTCAACATATCCACCCAGTTTGAGATTTTTAAATCTTGGGTTTGATTTGGACGAAGTTTGTAAACATAGTTGGTCAACAAGATTGAGTCACCTCCTGTTTGTTGTGTACCTGATTTAAGCTTAAACTAAAATCTATTGGATTGAAGGGTTTGTCATACTTCTTTGTATTGAAAAGGTTTAAAAGTTGAAGCCTTGCTCTATATTTGAATTAAAGCCGTCCTATAATGACGGGGTTTTCAACCCAATTTTCTGATAATTGGCTTTTGAATAACTAATAACTCGTCACCGATCGCTGCAAACTAATCGCCCAAGCACCAAGAAATAGCCAGCAAAATCAAAGTCAGGCTGAGCCAAACCGGGAAATGGAGCCAGCCAGATAGAGTCATAGGTAACAATAGCAAAACCTCGGCGAATAGGGAAGCAATTCCCAATACAGAGGCAAGCAGTATCAAATTTATCATCTTGACACCGTACAATTGCGGGTATGAGCGTGGCGCGTGTGGCAGAACTGGGAGTGGCACGAGGAAGGGCGATCGCACAGGTGTTGTTCTGATAAAAATAAGGAAGAGAAACCAAGAGGTTTTGAACTAATTAAAAAAAAATGTTCTTCCTCTCCTAGTTCGGATTCTTGGGGCTGCGATGGGTAAATTCTGAGTTGTGATTTTAAGTTGTGACAGAGGAGTAGTGCCATGTTGTTTAATCCGCGAGTTCATTTCAAAAACGCTGCGATCTTGGCTGCGACTTGTGCGATCGCCACCCACCCAGTTTTAGCAGAAACAGCCAATTTCGGCACATTAATTTTATCGCGAGGTTTTGGGGCCCCAACAGCAGCTTTGAGAGGTTCCACAGGCGGATCGTACTCTCTATCTGCCATTGCCAACGCCGATCGCCACAAAAACAAATGTTTGGGTTTTGCCACTCCCACTCCCGACCACATCATAGTCTTGCAGCAAAACTTTTCAAAACTCGCGATCCAAGTCAACAGCGGAGGCAAGGACACAACCTTACTCGTACAAGGCCCCGGTAACACCGTGCGCTGCGGAGACGATACAGGTCAGAATAAAGATGCTGGCATTGTAGATTCAGACTGGCAAGCAGGCTCATACAAAATTTGGGTCGGTACTCTCGAACCCGGAGTCAAGTCTAACTATACGATCTCAGTACAGGAATAGGGTGCAGTGGCGCTGTGAGGTGGGGACAATCGAATATCTTCAAATTTTATCGCAATCTCCCCCAATCTGCTCCAGGGACACTCCCCCAATCTCCGACTCCCCAAATCTCGCGCTCCGCCACTAACTTCCCCCATCAAGTAAAATGTAAGATCGAAAGTGCCGTGTTTAACCAAAATTGGTAAATCCGAAAGTGCTAAAGACTCTTAGAGCTGACTTCAGTATAATTTTCGATCGCGACCCAGCCGCTCGCAACTGGCTGGAAGTTTTGTTTTGTTACCCAGGTCTTCAGGCCCTAGTGCTGCACCGCCTCGCACACTGGCTTTACGTACTGGGTCTTCCCTTCATTCCCCGCTTAATTTCCCACATTGCTCGCTTTTTGACCGGCATTGAAATTCACCCAGGGGCAACGATCGGCAAAAGCGTCTTCATCGACCACGGTATGGGGGTTGTGATTGGCGAAACAGCGATCGTCGGCGATTTTGCCCTAATTTACCAAGGTGTCACCCTCGGCGGCACAGGCAAGGAAAGTGGCAAACGTCACCCTACCGTCGGTGAAAATGTAGTTGTCGGTGCCGGCGCCAAGGTACTCGGCAACCTGCTAATTGGCAACAACGTTCGCATCGGCGCCGGTTCCGTCGTCCTGCGAGACGTACCATCTGACTGTACCGTTGTAGGGATTCCCGGCCGCATTGTTTATCGATCGGGAGTGCGCGTCAATCCCCTAGAACACGGCAGTTTGCCGGATTCCGAAGCTGCGGTAATTCGCTCTTTAGTCGATCGTATCGAATCCCTCGAACAGCAACTAAAAAGTTTGATTCCCCAACCATCTGCCTCATTAACTTCTGTTTCCGATTTCCATTCAGCATTCTCAACTTTAAATCAAACCAGTCATGTAGCTGTAGCTGAAAAAAACCAATTAGCTGTTGCCACCGCTTGTCAGTTAAAAGATAAAGCAATTCAAGAATTTTTCGACGGCACCGGCATCTAAAATTTGAATTGGGAATTGGGAATTGGGAATTGGGAATTGGGAATTGGGCAAACAGGGCATTGGGCAAACAGGGCATTGGGCAAACAGGGCATTGGGCAAACAGGGCATTGGGAAGAAGGCCCGCGCAGGGAAGAATGCCCGCGCAGGGCATTGGAACCAATAACCAATAACCAATAACCAATAACCAATAACCAATAACCAATAACCAATAAGAGGCCTCCACAAAAAGAATGATCCAATAGCTATGTGGGTTTAGCGAAAATTTCCACAAACCATTTGTGAAGATTGGGCAGACGATTTATCTGGGT
>NZ_JAEQCB010000323.1:0-1181 GCF_020738785.1 Microcoleus sp. PH2017_05_CCC_O_A
TAGCTATATCGAGCGCTTCAACTGTACTATTCGACAACGAGTGTCTCGACTGGTAAGAAAGAGCCTAGCCTTCTCTAAAAAATTAGAAAATCATATTGCCGCAATTTGGCGGTTTGTGCATCATTACAATGCTAATTTACAACTCTAAATCCCTACTTTTATTTGAATTCAGTTTTATTCTCTCGATCCTTTCCTTCAGGGGACTACCCGTATTTAGCTCGCCCGTAACTTTCGATATCGACCCATGTATCAGCACCGCAAATCACGGCACAAATTGAGATGGTAATAATATCAATTAATTGATGATGTTTCGTCCGCTCAATTCTTGGATCTTCTCAGTCAGCAAAATGGTCGGCGATGGTGATTTTAGGTTTAAGTTTCATGCAGGGCAAACTCTAATTAAATATTTTTTGAGTAATCAAGAACCATCCTCCAATATACCATATTCTGTTAATATAAAATTTAGATGCGTTCGCCCTGTGATAAACGTGAGCTAGTCTTTGGGCAATCGCACTTTTTGACCTGCTTAGTTTAAACTCCAATTATCAAGCTTATGACGAAAAACTGTCATTTCTGGTCATAGGCCTGACAATCAACAGATAAAGACAAAAACCATTATTTTGTCCTATAACCCTTGCCAGAAAAGCGTTATAGCCACAAGTTTTTAGACCTGAATCCTTACTTTCAACTTAAAGTGCGGAATGTGGGTTACATCAATTTAGTAAGCAGAGACAACCAATCACCCTTTCCAATTTCGGTTGAAACCGCATCACCTTAAATTTGGGGCAATTGGATGGCAATCGCCTGTAGCCGGAGCCGAGCGCCCCTAGCCGCTTGCCCATAGCCCGAGCGGGTCTCAATCGCGGGCGATCGTCAAAAGATCTCAAAAGGGTTCTATATATAGTAGTAGTAGCCATTTTACCTCTCAACGATTCTACCGACCCTTCATGACAGACGGCGGTCAAAAACTGACATTGGGGGTAAAAAAGCAGGTTCTGGCGTTAAAGAGGAACGAGCAATCGGATCTCGGAGCATCGAGGAACACCCAAAAACCTTACGGTGTATAGATTAAGCGAAAGATAAAAATTATTTTCGCAAAACGCTTGACAAGCCCTTGCGAAATAAGTATATTAATAAAGCGCCAGAGAGAGAGCGGTTCACACCGCGAACTTAAGGCACAG
>NZ_JAEQCB010000324.1:0-1161 GCF_020738785.1 Microcoleus sp. PH2017_05_CCC_O_A
ATTGAGTCTATGGCTACTTTTGATTTCCTAATGATGTTTGCCGCACCGTTAACATCTGCATTCAGAATTGATTTCTGAGCAGAACGGTATAAACCTCGTTTAATTCTTTTACCAGACGGTTGCCAATTGTCGGGTTTTTCACCAACTTTCACTGGCAGTATGTCTCGATCCAAGAAGCTAGCTTTTGAGGTGTAGGATTCGTCTTGCTCTACAAATCTCCATCCTCTGAGAGCGCACTCTTGTTGTAGTCTATCTTTGACTTTAGCTGTGGGTATTTGGACAAAGTTTTGATTAGTGTTTTTTCCCATATTTACTTCTTGCTTCTGTCCTTTATTCCAACCAAAAACTACCACATTGATTTGGTGATTTTCGCAATTCCCTATTATGCTTCTAACTGCTTTATTTACTGCATCTCTCATCCTTCTGGCGCGTGTTTCTGACAACTGTTGCAGTCTTTTTGACAAGAAACCTTTGGGTAACTTGTATTGAGCGTGTGCCGATTGCACTCGCGCTTTTTCCTTATTAAACCACTGGTTCCAAGACTTCAGCTTTCGACCATCAATGATGAAAGGCTTACCATTACTAGAAACACAAGTCAACCAGTTATTGATGCCGTGGTCGATTCCCAAAACCCCTGTTACTTCCAGACTACAACTAGCGGCTTGTTCAGTTAGACTTTCATGGACATACTCAAGCCAGACTTCGCCATTTCTAGGAATTAGCCTGAGTTCTTTAATCTGGCAATCTTTCAGTCTTTCTGGTAAAGTCACCCAGAGAGCATCTGTCCCAAAGTGTTCTTTCCCTTTGGTTCCCAAAGGCAACCGTACCCGATTACCCACTATTTTTAAAGCTTGACCAGGATAGGAAACTTGGTACATCGCCCCTTTAGTTCTGTACTTGGGTAGCCTCGGTTTTTGATTGAGGTCTCCTTTCTTCGCTAACTTTTGTAGGGTTCGGAAAGAGCTAAAGGATTCAGCGACTGATTTTAAAGATTGTTGCGCGACTTGCGAGTAGAGTAAGCCGTAATTCTCGTTGCCTTTGGCAATTTTGTACAAATCTGGGTATTTAATTGCACCTTTGTCCTTAAAGTACCGTTGCCGACTTTCGTAAGTCCCGACATTAAACAGATTGTTTGACCACCTCAACAGTTGCTCGACAATG